>NZ_JAPWCA010000006.1:0-95835 GCF_041433725.1 Gemella sp. 27098_8_155 | reverse complement strand
TTTTTTGCTATTTATTATAATATTTTAGGTATTCTTTACAAAATTGTCTTGCTGTTAATTTCCCGCTTTGTCTATCTGCGTATGAAGAACTAACAAATTTTGAAATTTCGTCAGTATATTCTACTTTTGGTAAAGGTTTCTCAAGGACAGTTTCTCTATTAATAGCGAATGTTGAGAAACAGATTCCAACTAGACGAGTATGTCTAGTTTCATGATTAAATGCACTTAGTTCTGCAAAAATCTCTACACTTCTTGTACCAACTCTAGAAATATAACTATCAATAATTAATGCTTCGTGTCTATGGACAACATCTAAAAATTGATATGTATCAATACTTGCTGTAAAGAAGGGTAGGTGTGTATATCTACGTATTACTAAACCTTGTACATCGTCAAGCCAGTATAGAGTTTGACCGCCGAATAATGTGTCATGTCTGTTCATATGGTTAGGATAGATAGTATGGAAGTTTTCAATCCTAGTATCTTTATAATTCATAACTTCTTGCATGAAAAAGATCTCCTTAAAATTTAATTTTACTAATGTCTAATATAAAATTAGAATACTTATGTAATTGTAACATAAATATAAAGATTTATTAAGTAAGATTGTTTATAATATTATAAAAAAGATATATGATTATAATCTTTACATTTTGTTAAAAAGTATATTATAATAAAAGAAAATACAAATGAGGTGAAGAATAATGAAATATGAAACTATGTTAGAACGTTTTTTAGGATATGTTAATTTCAAATCTAGATCTAATGCGGCTAGTACAACAATCCCGTCTACTCCAGAGCAAAAAGATTTCTTACGTATGTTGAAAGGTCAACTAGAAGAACTAAATCTTAGTGATATAGTTTTAAATGAAGAAAATTGGTTTTTAACTGCGACATTACCAGCTAACACTGATAAGCCTTATGACAAAATAGGTTTTATTTCTCATGTAGATACAGCTGATTTTAATGTAGAAGGAATAAATCCACAAGTTATTGAAAATTATGATGGAGAAGATATAGTTTTAAATAAAGAATTAAATATTGTAATGACTAAAGAAGAGTTCCCTAATTTAAGCAATTATAAAGGTCTTACATTAATCACTACAGATGGTACAACATTACTAGGAGCTGATGATAAAGCAGGAATTACTGAAATAGTAGAAGCTATTAAATACCTAAGTGAACATCCTGAAATAGAACATGGAGATATTCGTATCGCATTCGGTCCAGATGAAGAAATTGGACGTGGTGCTGATCATTTTGATGCAAAAGGATTCGCTACGGATTATGCTTATACTATGGATGGTGGAGTTCTAGGAGAGCTTCAATATGAAAGCTTTAATGCTGCACAAATTACATATAAAATTACAGGAGTAAGTGTACATCCAGGTACTGCAAAAGGAAAAATGAAAAATGCTAATATGATTGCTGCTGAATTAGCTTCATTATTCCCAGAAAAAGAAGTACCTGAGCATACAGAAGGGTATGAAGGATTCTACTTACTACACAATATGCAAGCGAGAATTGAGGAAGCGGAAATGGTTTATATTATCCGTGACCATGATAGAGAGAAATTCCTAGCTCGTAAAAAATTCGCAGAAGAAGTTGCTGCTAAAATTAATGAAAAATATGGTAATGTTGTTGAATATGAATTATATGATCAATATTATAATATGGGTGATGTAATTAAAGAAGATAAACGCTGTGTTGACGTAGCCGAACAGGCAATAAAAAATGTTGGTGTAACACCATTGATAATCCCAATACGTGGAGGAACTGATGGTTCTAAAATTTCTTACATGGGTATTCCAACTCCTAATATTTTCGTTGGGGGAGAAAATTTCCACGGACAATATGAATTCAGTTGCTTAGAACATATGGCAAAAGCGGCTGATACAATAGTGGAGATTGCTAAATTAGCAAAAAAGTAGAAAAAATAACACCGTGGTGTCAAAGATAATTTATGAAACTATATAATATAAACTTGATTATAATAATATTAAGTTCATTGTGAGGAAATTAGTTCAAGAATTAATTTGAAACTTAATAGAAGAGTAGCTCAAAAGCAAGGTTTGTAACGAATCTTGCTTTTGATTTTTTTCACTTAAGGAGTGATGTCTTTTTTATATAAAAGTATTTTGAAATTTGAAAAAAATGATAAAAAAATATGCATTAACTCGCGATATATGGTACAATAGTAATGTATATTAACTAAAAAATTGAAAGAGAGGATGGTTGTAAGATGACTAAAAAAACATTTTATGTTACAACTCCTATTTATTACCCAAGTGGTAACTTACACATAGGACATGCCTACACAACAGTTGCTTGTGATGCATTAACTAGATATAAAAAATTAAGTGGATATGATACATACTTTTTAACAGGTACAGATGAACACGGTCAAAAAATTCAACAAAAAGCTCAAGAAAAAGGAATTTCAGAACAAGCTTATGTGGATGAAATGATTAAAGATATTAAAAAATTATGGAAAGCTATGGATATTAACTATAGTAAGTTTATTCGTACTACAGATGATTATCACGAAAGAGCAGTTGCTGAAATTTTTGATAGATTAGTTGAAAAAGGCGATATTTATTTAGGAGAGTACAAAGGTTGGTATTCTATCAGTGACGAAGAATATTTTACAGAAACACAACTTCAAGAAGTATTCAGAGATGAAGAAGGTAATATGATTGGTGGGATTGCACCAAGTGGAAATGAAGTAAAATTAGTTAGTGAAGAATGTTATTTCTTCAAAATGAGTAAATATGCTGACAGATTAGTTAAATACTATGATGAACATCCTGAATTTATTCTACCTGAAAGTAGAAAAAATGAGATGCTTAACAATTTCATTAAGCCAGGATTGGAAGATTTAGCAGTTACTCGTACAACTTTCGATTGGGGAGTGAAAGTAAAATCTAATCCAAAACACGTTGTATATGTTTGGATTGACGCTTTAGTTAACTATATTACAGCTTTAGGTTATGCAACTGGAGATAGTGAAGAATTATTTAATAAATATTGGCCTGCAGATGTGCAAGTTGTTGGGAAAGAAATCGTACGTTTCCACGTAATTTATTGGCCGATACTTCTAATGGCATTAGATTTACCACTACCTAAGAAAATTTTTGCTCATGGTTGGTTATTAATGAAAGATGGTAAAATGAGTAAATCTAAAGGTAATGTAGTTGATCCCTACATGTTAATAGAACGTTATGGTTTAGATTCAGCTCGTTACTATTTATTACGTGAGGTTCCATTTGGTCAAGACGGTATATTCACTCCTGAAAGTTTTATCGATAGAATTAACTCAGATTTATCAAATGATTTAGGAAACTTATTAAACAGAACTATTTCAATGATTAACAAATACTGTGGTGGAGTTATTCCAAAATTCGTGGAACCAACTACAGAATTCGATAAAGAATTAATAGCTTTATCAAAAGAAGTTATTTCAGAGTATGAAGAATATATGGAAAATATGCAATTCTCTAAAGCTCTAGAATCAGTGTGGAAGTTTATTTCAAGAACTAATAAATATATCGATCAAACAACACCATGGATTTTAGCGAAAGATGAAGCTAATCAACCTGAACTAGATAAGGTGATGAACTATTTAGCAGAAAGCCTGCGTATTGCTACAATTTTAATAGCGCCAGCTTTAACAAAAGCACCTGTTGAAATTGCTAAACAATTAGGTGTTAAAGAAGAATTATTAGTATTCGAATCTGCTAAAACATTTGGAGTATTTGATGGGACGGTTAAAGTTGTAGAAAAACCAACTCCAATTTTCCCGAGATTTGATAAAGAAGTAGAAGTACAGTATATTAAAACTCAAATGTCTCCTAAGGCTTTAGAAAACTTAGAAACTGAATCAAAAGAAGAAAAAGACGATACTTATGTAGAACTTGCTGAAGAAATTACAATCGATAAATTCTTCGAGACTTCTTTAAGGGTTGCAGAAGTATTAGAATGTGAAAAAGTTAAGAAAAGTTCTAAACTATTAAAATTCAAATTAGATTTAGGTAATCATCAAAGACAGATAGTTTCTGGTATTGCTAAATATTATGATCCAGCAGAATTAGTTGGTAAAAAAGTAGCTGTAGTAGCTAACTTAAAACCAGTTAAATTATGTGGTGAATTAAGTGAAGGTATGATACTATCAGCTGAAAAAGACGGTATTTTACGAGTAGTAGAAATTAATTCTGAAATTCCTAATGGAGCAGAAATTAGATAATAGAAAAGAGAATATAGCCAAGTGCTATGTTCTCTTTCTTATTAGAAAATCCACCTTGGTTATTAACCAAGGTGGATTAGTTTGTTATCTAGTTGTTTTCTTTTGAGTGTTTTGGTTTTGGGTATTTTGAGAATTAGTAGTATTTTTATTATCATTACTCTTTTGCTTAGGTGCTTCTCTGTTTGTTTCGATTACACGAACTGGATTAACAGGTACAAAAGATCCATCAGCTACATGATATATTAATCTATTATTTTTAGAAATACCAATACCATTAATATTTAATTGGGCTCCATTACCATAAGTTGATCTAACACTGCTTAGAGACTCATCAGAATAAATATTTTGTGTAGTCAAGAATTTAATTGCTACTGGACGAGAGATAAAGTTTTCAAGTTGATCATTTTTCTTATCTACAGAAACAAATTTTTCATTTGCTGTAATATACTGCCCTTGTAAATTCCCAGATGAAATATGATACATAATGTAACCAGCGGGAGAAACTATCTTATCTACTGTTAGTTTTGTTCCAGGTTCAATTACTTCACCTGGTTCTGACCAAGAAGCTGATTTAAATGCGTGAATTTTTTTATTAACTGTAACTTCACGGTCCACGTCGAATGAGTAAGATGAGAATGTTCCAGCTAATTTCGCAGTTATTTCTTCATCTTGCGCTTCTGAATCTATACGAATAGCGTTGGCTTGTTCTTGTGCTTTAAGAATTTTTTCTTTTTCCTCAGCTTCTTTTTGTTTTTTCAATTCGTCTGTAGTATCGACAGCGCTATTGTTTGTCTCACCGAAACTGATATAGTGCTCCTTAGCAGAAGAAATAAATTTCAGAGTAACTAAGAAACAAATTGATAACAATAATGCTAAGATTATTGAAGTTGCAATTCTAACCTTAATATTTTTTGCTACTTTTTTTATTTTATCATAATTCTCAACTTTATTTCTTAAAATAGATTTAGAAATGAAAGCTTTAATACTTAGAAGAGATACCATGAATATATTTTTAGGTTTGTTGTCAATATATTTAACTTTAAATGCGGTTTCATCTTCATTGACAACTTCTTTTTTGATACTGTGAATTTCCTTTTTAAGCCCATCTAGTTTATATTCAATATCAAGATTTTTTTGAATTTTTTCTATTGCCTTTTTCTCAGTTGTAATATCTTGTAGAATAACTTGTCTTTGAGAATTTAAAACATTAAGTCTTTTTTCTTCTAGCATTATTTTCTCTTTATCAGCTTTTCTATTTTTTAGAGTAGAGATAGTAAGTTTCTTTTCTTCTATTTTATCTTCTAGAGAAATTAATGAAGTTTGTAATGATAGAAGAGTATTTTCGTGCTCTCTCTTCTCATTTTCTTTTTGTAATAGTTCTAATTTTTTCTTATCTTCTGATAACTTAAATTCTTTTTCTTTTCGTCTAAATTCTCTTTTTCTTTTTTCTTCTTGTTCTTTTTCGATACGTTCTTTTTCAAGGCGATCTTTTTCTCTTTGTTCAGCTTTTTCTTTTTCGATACGTTGACGTTCTAATTCTTTTTCACGAGCGATTCGTTCTTTTTCAAGACGTTCTTGTTCACGTTTTTCCGCTTTTTCTTTTTCGATGCGTTGACGTTCCAGTTCTTTTTCACGAGCGATTCGTTCTTTTTCAAGACGTTCTTGTTCACGTTTTTCCGCTTTTTCTTTTTCAATGCGTTGACGCTCTAATTCTTTTTCTCGAGCAATACGTTCTTTTTCAAGTCTTTCTCTTTCAGCACGAGCAAGTTCGTTTTTCTTCTTCTCTTCTTCTATCTTACGTTGTTGCTCTTCAAATTGTTTTTTAGCTTTTTCTAGCTCTAAAGCACGTTTTTTTAACTCTTGTTCTTGTTTTTTTACTTCTTTTTCTTTTTCTCGAAGTTCTTTTTCAATTGCAGATTCATCAATATGAGAATCTGTCTTTTCGTTATCCTTAGATTCATTATTTTTAAAATTAAGAGTTTTCACTTGGTTTTTTAAACGACCAAAAAAAGATGTAGAGTTATCTTTTTCTTCAGTCGTGTCTGTAGTATCATTTTTAACTACTATATCTTTTTCTTCTTTTGACATAAAAATAATCCTTTCAAACAATATTCCATTCTATTATATCATAAAATAATAACAAAACTACATAAAAAACGCTTAAAATCATATTAAATTATGTAAAAAACTTTTAACTCTAATTGAAATATGTTATCATTAGTTGTAGATAGTTTTATCAATATAAATTATATTAAAAAGAGGTATTAATTATGAAGAAAACAATAAGCTTTAAAGGAACACCAGTTACTATTGAAGATAAGTTAAATTTAGGTGATGTTTTCCCAAATTTTAGAGCTGTTACTAAAACATTATCAGAGTTTGAATTATCAGATTATAAAGGGAAAAAAGTAATTGTCAACACATTCCCATCAGTAGACACAGGAGTATGTGCTTTACAAACTATTAACTTTAATAAAGCAGTAGGTGATTTAGCTGATACAGTAGTTATTACAGTATCAAAAGACTTACCATTTGCATTAGGAAGATTCTGTGCTGATAAAGAAATTAATAATGCAATTACTGTTTCTGATTATAAATATCGTGATTTTGAAACTAACAATGGATTATTAATTGAAGAATTAGGTTTATTATCTCGTGCTGTATTCGTCCTTGATGAGGAAGGAGTTATTCGCTATAAAGAAGTGTTAGAGGAAGTCGGTGAAGAGCCAGACTACAACAATGCTCTAGATGCACTGAAGAAATTATAGTGAGGTAATAGATGACAGAATTAAAATATATAAACAAAGAAGAAAATAAAAATTTACAGATTAAAGATTTAATTACTTTAGGGCTTTATACTATTTTATTAATTCTTGTAATGGCTGTGGGAATTGGAATTTCAACACTTTTAACATCATTAATATTTGGTGGAAAAGTCTATTTTGCTACTTATACTTCTATTACGGCTGCCCTAGTTTGTGGAAGTGTGTATAGTTTAATTTTTAATAAAATTAATAAAAATATGGCAATATTTATTATGATAGCAATTATTGGTATTTTTATGACTGTATCTGGTCACTCTGTAGTAGGTGGAGTTGTTCTAATTGGAGCGGCAGTTTTAGCGGAGATTGCATTCAGATATGGAAATGAATATTTATCATATTTATTCTTTAATTTAGGAAATATTGGATTAATATTACCAATGTTTTTTATGAAAGATGCATATGTAAAACATCTTCAAAATAGAAATTATTCTCAAGAAAAAATTAACTTAGTTATGAGTTCTACTGATATGAAAACATTTATTTTTATAGTTATCTTCACAATAATTTTCTCAATTATTGGAACTTATCTTGGAAGAAAATTATATTTCAAGAATTTCAATAAAGCAGGTATATAGTATGTTGAAGTTAGATATAAGAACTAAGATTTTTATATTGATCATTGCTAATATTTTAATGTTTAAAATGATGTCAATTAGCACACATTTATTTATTGCACTTTGTTTTTCAATATACTTAGGAATAAGTTCTAACTTTAAAAGAATGATTAGATTTTTCGGGATATATCTTTTCTTAACAGCTTATGAAGTATTCTTTGCTCATACAGTAACACTTCAAGTTCTTGACAGTTTCTTACTACTAACAGCTCTAATGTTTAAAACTTTATATTTCCCACTATGTGCGGGTATGGCGTTGGTTAGTAGTTCAAAAGTATCTGAATTGATATGTTTTTTAAGAAACATCAGATTGCCAAAGAAAATGATAATAGTTCTTGCAGTTTTATATAGATTTTTTCCTGTTTTACTTACAGATTACAAACAAATAAAGAATTCATTAAAAATGAAGGGGATTGGAGTAAGTAGAGGTTACTACTTACTTCATCCATTTAAATTTTTCGAATATATATTTGTTCCTTATGTAATTATAAGTACAAATATTGCTAATGAACTTTCTGTTTCGTGTTTGTGCCGTGGTATAGATAATGAAGAAAAACCAACTAGTTATATTGAATTAAAGTTTAACAAACTCGATTATTTGGTTATGGTAGCTGTTACTATAATTTTTTGTTTTATTATGTTTATGAGGTGATAAGTTGATAACATTTAAAAATTTTAATTACAAATATGTTGAATCTAAAAAATTAAATATTGAAGATTTGTCACTAGAAATCAAAAAAGGTGAATGTATTTTATTTACGGGAGCAAGTGGCTGTGGAAAAACAACAATTATGAGGGTTTTAAATGGTCTAGCTCCTGAATTTTTTGATGGTGGTTTTAGTGGAGAATTTAAAGTTGTACATCTAAGTATAGGAGATAGACTAAAAGATTTTTCTAAGGTTGTAGGAAGTGTATTCCAAAATCCTAAGAATCAGTTTTTCAATTTAGACTCTACTAGTGAACTTGCTTTTAGTATGGAAAATTATGGTTACTCTAAACCTCAAATTCAAAATAGAATTGATGAGGTAGTAAATGAGTTTTCTGCAGATTATCTACTAGATAGAAATGTCTTAGAATTAAGCGGTGGTGAAAAGCAAAAACTAGCTTTTATGGCTAGTATGATGCTAGATGCCGATGTATATGTTCTTGATGAAATTACTAGTAATCTAGATTTAAAATCTATAAAACTTATATCTTCAATAATAGAAACATTGAAGAATAAAGGGAAGACAATAATTGTAGCTGAACATAGAATCTATTACTTAAAAGATTTAATCGATAGAATGTATATCATTAAAGATGGCAAGCTGGTGCATGAAGTTACAAAAGAACAGCTTTCCGACTTTGATAGTAGAGCGTGTCAAACTAGACAAATAGATTTATCAAAAGTAGAACTTGGTAAGAAAGAACCTAGAAAGAATAAAGAGCATTATTTAAATATTGAGCAACTAGATTATAAAGTCCATACTCATCAAGTTTATTTAAAAAATGAGAGTTTTTCTTCTTCAAGAATTTATTCTATAATCGGTGCTAACGGATGTGGGAAAACTACTTTTGCTAATGCTCTAAGTGGACTACATAAATCTAAACATAAAGTTATACTTAATGGAAAAAATCTTAATAAAAAAGATTTAATAAGAAGTACATTTCAAGTAATGCAAGATGTAAATTATCAACTATTTACGAATCTTGTTGAGAAGGAGATAAAGTTAGGTAGTGATAATTTAGAGTTATTTGATGAAGTAGTAGATAAATTAAATATTAGGAAATTTTTAAATCGTCATCCTAATACACTATCTGGTGGAGAAAAACAAAGGGTAGCAATAGCTTCTGCATTATTATCTAATAAAAAAATCCTAGTATTTGATGAACCAACAAGTGGACTAGATTATGTAAATATGTTAGAATTAAGCAATTTAATCGAGCAAATAGCTAAAAACGATGTAGTGATATTTATAATTACACATGACTATGAGTTTTTATGTCAAGTTTCTGATGAAGTTCTTTTCTTTGATAAACAAGGGATAAAAGAACGTATAGAAGTAAATGAGAATAATAAAAATAAAATATTAGAAAAGATGAGTTAATGTACATAGTATGTTAACTCTTTTTTTGTCTCACATCATTTACAAATGTACGATGTTAACTCTATTTTCGACTCAAATGATTTGTTAATTTACTGTTATCATGATAAAATATATAGGTTATAGAAAAATGAAGATAGGAGGGAATTTATGTCATACGCTTCAGATATGAAAAAAGAGTTAACTTTAATAGAGATAACAAAAGACAGAGAATTTTTATCTGAGTTATCTGCTCTTATAAAAATGAACGGTGTATTAAATATATCGAATGGTAGGTTAAGTTTAAGTTTTCAAACTGAGAATGCCTCAATTGCACGAAGAATGTTTTCTTTAATTAAGTATTTTTATGATGTACATGTGAATATTTCTGTACGAAAAAAATTAAAATTAAAGAAAAATAATGTTTATATTTGTCGTTTAGATCAGAATGTTAAAGAAATACTTACAGATCTTTATATTCTAGATGATAATTACACAATGAGAATAGATATTGCTAAAGAATTAATAGATACGGATGAGAAAAAGCGAGCGTATTTACGTGGTGCATTTTTAGCTGGTGGTTCGATAAATAACCCTCGTACATCTAGTTATCATATGGAGATTTTCTCATCTTATGAGGAACATAATAGAGAATTAAATGAACTATTAAATAGTTATAAATTGAATGCAAGAAGCCTTGAAAGAAAAAAAGGATTCATTGTTTATATTAAGGAATCTGAGAAAATAGCTGAGTTTATTAATTTAGTAGGAGCTTTTCAAGCTTTATTCCAATTTGAAGATGAAAGAATTGTTAGAGATATAAATAACTCTGTAAATAGGATGCAAAATTGCGACATGGCGAATATGAATAAGACTGTTAACGCCTCTGCGAAGCAGGTTGAGGATATTAATATAATTGAGGAAAGAATAGGGTTGGATAATATCGATGAGAAACTGCGAGTCGTTGCTGAAGCAAGACTTAAGTATCCGGAGTATCCATTAAAAGAAATAGCAGAAATGATTGAAGATGGAAAATTGTCGAAATCGGGTCTTAATCATAGATTTAGAAAGATAGCGAAAATAGCTAAAGAATTAAGAGAAGGAACATATCAAGAAAAATAAAGAGAAAGGATAAAAAATGATGAGTAAGTGGGATGAACAAATTCTAGTTGTAAATAGAAAAGAATTATTTAATAATGAGGAAAATCATTTCTATGGTTTTATAGAAAAAAATGATGATAAGACAAAAAAAATTATTGATACATTCGAATCATATGAAGTAAAACGTCGAGGAGATATGGAGGAAGATCCAAGTTATAAACAATTAATCGGGTACGTACTATTAAAAGATTCGAATACTAATGAAGTATTAGTATATAAACGCCTAGTAGGTGGAGGTGAAGCAAGACTTCACGGTAAAGCTTCTGTTGGTATTGGTGGACATATGAACGAGGTTGAAGGAAAAACAATTTTTGAAATGTTAAAAATCAACGCTGCTAGAGAGTTGAATGAAGAAGTGGGAGTTTCTGAAGAAGAGGCATTAAACAATCTACACTTTATAGGGTTGATAAATGATGATAAAACAGAAGTAGGTCAAGTCCATGTAGGTGTTGTCTATGAGTGTAAAGTTGATAAAACTAAAGTGGAAGCAAAAGAAGATGATACACTTGTTATCAAGTGGATGTCAGCAGAAGAAGCAAAATCAGAAGAAAACTATGAGACTTGGTCAGAATTTTTAAAACCAATTTTCTAAAAAAGAGTAACAAATAATGTAATAAAATTCTAGTACTAGATTAACTATATAGGAGCGACTTTACTAAATGATTTGTATGAAATCGTGAGTTTAGTTGCTTCATTTATTTTTTTAGGAATTTTTGAAAAAATGTAATAAAATCTAACGTAATCTTGAAAAAAATTAAAATAAAGTGTAATATTAATATATGAAATACTAATATTTTTGTAAATTTACATTGAAAATTTTCAAAAAGTTAGAATTAATAAAGTGTACTTTCTAAATATAAGGTTAATAACAACATGTTAGAAAATATAACAAATATAGAAAGGATGATTATATGTTTAATATAAAAATGGATATGATACAAACAGTAGGATTGGCTGTTGTAATATTAATTATAGGAAGATTTCTGAGAAGTAGAATTAAATTCTTTGAAACATACTGTATTCCATCACCAGTTATTGGAGGATTCTTGTTTGCGATATTAAACCTAGTCCTAAGACAAACAAACTTAGTAATATTTGAGTTTGATAATACTTTACAAAGTTTCTTTATGACAGTGTTTTTTACAAGTATAGGATTTAATGCAAGTTGGAGATTACTAAAAGTTGGTGGAAGAAAAGTTGTTATGTTTTTATTAATGGCTATAATTTTAGTAGTTCTTCAAAATATCGTAGCGGTAGGAATCGGATATGCAACTGGAATAGATCCGCTAATAGCCCTATTAACAGGTTCAACTGCAATGACAGGTGGACATGGTACTGCGGCTGCGATGGCACCGATCGTTGAGGAATTGGGCCACACAGGTGCTAAGAGTGTTGCGATTGCGGCAGCAACTTTTGGTCTAATCGCAGGATCTAGTCTTGGAGGACCATTAGCTAACAGATTAATTAATGGTAAAAAGTTAAAAGTAGTTGCTGAAAAAGTTGAAAACGAAAAAGTACATAACGATGAATTTTTATTCAATAATGATGTTAAGAAATTAGATGGTGAAAATTTCGCGAAAGCATTTTTCTTAATTTTATTATCAATGTTTATCGGTAGTTATGTATCTACATTCTTAAATCAGTTTTTAAACTTTCCGAACTACATTGGACCAATGATTGTAGCGGCAATTTTAAGAAATGTAACGGACCATACAAGTAAGTTTGATTTACACTATGAAGAAATTCATATTTTAGAGGATGTTTCATTAAATCTATTCTTAGGAATGGCTATGATAAGTTTAAAACTATGGGAACTAAGTAGTGTCGCAGGGCAACTTGCTGCTTTATTATTAGCTCAAGCAGTATTGGCATGGGTATTTATCTACTTCGTTACATTTAGAGTAATGGGTGGAAATTATGATGCTGCTGTATTATCTGCAGGGCACGTTGGATTTGGACTTGGAGCAACACCAAATGGTATTGCGAATATGCAAAGTGTTTGTGATAAATATAAACACTCGCACATAGCCTTCTTCGTTATGCCAATAGTAGGGGCATTATTCATTGACTTCTTTAATGTTGCTATTATAAGTGGATTTTTCTCATTTTTATCTAGATAGAAATAAAAAAAGTTTGATTAGCAATTTGAGTGCTAATCAAACTTTTTTATAACTTTTACTTGATGAAAATAATAATGTATAATATAATTATTAGAAAGTTTAAATAGATTTTGTAATCATTTGAGGAGAATAGAAGTGAAACAAAAAAAATATACAATAAGAAATATTTCTGTTGGAATATTAAGTATTTTTATAAGTACGGGTAGTTTAAAAGTTGGAACAGCTAAGGCGCTGATGGATACTGATAATAAAGTTATTGTTGATGAAAATGGAGTTAGACCGGTTGTTGAACCAATACCATCAGAAAATAAAACTCCGGTTAAGCAAACTGATAAACCAGTTAGAAAACCGCTAGAGAAGACAGAAGATAAATTAGCGGGAAAACCGGTAAGAAAACCACCGGTAAAACAAACGGAAAAGCCAATAGGAAAGCCTGTAAATAAACCATCTGATAAACCAGACAGAAAACCGTTGGTAGAACCGAAAGAAGATAAAACTCCAGTAAAAAAAGATGATGATAATAAGTTCCCAGTAATGTCGGATAAAGAAAAATATCATGATGTAAACAATTCTCCTAATAAAGATTTGTTATTTGCAAATTTATCAGGTCATGATATTAAAGTAGAATATAAAAAAGGTAGTATTTCTGCAGATAAGTTACATGTTGAATCTTTAAATGATAATAAGTTAAATAAATCTATTAGAAACAAGTTAGGTAATGATTATAAAATTATAGAGACGTTCGAAATCCATTTTGAAAAAGATGATAAAAAGGTAGATAGTAATGAGGAACGAACGGTAAAAATAATAATAACTAAGAAGGATAATACTGAATTAGAAGTTTATCACATTCCGAATGATAACTCTCTTGAAAAAGTTAATAGTAAATATTCAGATGGGGAACTACAGTTTAATATTAATCATTTTAGTAAATTTACGATTGTAGAACGAATAAAAATTGGTACAAAAAATCTTGAAGAAAGAGCACGGGTGGTTATCCCCGAAACAACTGTAGATGTTAAGAAGGAAGAATTACCAGAAACATTAACTAAAAAAATAAATAATGTGAATGAAATCTCTTCGCTACCGAAAACTGGTATAAAAACTGTAGCTTTAGAAGTAGTTGGAGTTATGCTAATCTTGGCTGCAATATTAATAAGAAGAGGGCAAAAGAAAAATTAAAACATATAAAGAGTAACGATTTAGAAATAAATTGTTACTCTTTATTTTTAATTTTATGTATTATATATTTTTTAGTTTATAGCTGAATTAATCGTAAAGATTCCTATTTACAAACTCTAAACACTATGATATAATAAAACGGAATTATTTCGAATTAAATGATTGAGGAGAATATATATGAATAAAAAGAATATTATTACTAGTGCCTGTGGTTCACTTGTAATCGGACTATCAGCCTTTGCTGGTTATGAATACGGAAGACAACAAGCATATGAAACAACACCTCTAGTACAAAATACAGCACAAGCAAAGAAAATCAATTACTCAGACAAAGTTAGTTCAGTCGTGGTTAGTGAAATCACTGACGATGGATATGTGACACTTCACGGTGATCATAGCCACTATGAGAAAGGATTAGTACCTTATAACGCTAAAATTCTTGATTCACTAGTTTATAAAAATAAAGATTATAAATTAAAAGATGAAGACATTCAATATGAACTTGCAGAAGGTTACGTTATAAAAGTTAACGGTAAATATTACTACTATCCTAAAGAAGGAATAAACCAAAGTAATATTGTCGATGAAAAAACTGCTAAAGAAATCTCAGCTCATGCACATCACCATCATCATGGAGAAGCTAATGAATCTAAAGAGAGCGGAGATCACTATACATTTAACCCTAAAGATATCGTAAGTGAAACTGCAGATGGTTATGTAGTCCGTCATGGCGATCATTTCCACTATATTAAGAAAAGCGAGCTATCAAGTTCTCAATTATCACAAGCAAGCAAAGTAGAAACTAATAGTTCGTTACCTGCAGCAACTGCAGGAATAACAACTCCAACAAGTGATGGATATATATTTAAAGGTGAGAATGACATCATAGGAAAAAATAGTTTTGGATTTATAGTTAAACACGGTAGTCACCAACACATAATACCTTATTCTCAACTAGTAGGTACAAAATGGGAATACTTAGTAAATAACACTGGAACTCCAGCAGCTACTACAAATACAACGGTTGTGAATATTCCAAAAAATAATACAACAAGTAACGAAAAACAAGAGCTACATAAAGATTCATCAAGTACAGAAGATAATTATAAATTTAATCCTAAAGATATTGTTAGTGAAGATGAAAATGGTTATACAGTACGTCATGGAGATCACTTCCACTACATTCCTAAAAACAAAGTAGAAAAACCTGTTGAGGTAGTTAAACCAACTCCAGTTGTTCCTACACCTTCTTTACCTGAAGTGAATAAAGTAGAAAAACCAGTGGAGAATGTTAAACCGTCTCCAGTTATCCCCACTCCTTCTTTACCTGAAGTGAATAAAGTGGAAAAACCAGTGGAGAATGTTAAACCTTCTCCAGTTATTCCTGCGCCTTCTTTACCTGAAGTAAATAAAGAAGAAAATAAAAAAGATAACGTTACAGAGGTAAAACCTAGCGTTTTATCATTTGCAGGAGTACAATATGAAACTAGTGATGGGTTTAAATTATCTGATGATAGTGTAATCACGCCTACTTCAACAGGGTTTCTTGTAGCTCATAGTGGTCATCAACACTTTGTATTTTATAAACAATTGGTTAATTCTCAGTGGGAAAAACTTATTCCTTATCAATATCTGAATAAGGCTAAAGAAGAGTATGCAGAATTGGAAAAAGAAGTTAATGATAAAATTAATTATCTTTCTCAAAAAAATAACATAGGAAAAGATAAATTTAGCTATGTTATTACTCCAAGTGGGGATGCAATTTCTTACGATGGAAAAACGGAGTTGTTAAAAGATATAAATGTCAAAGAAAATACGGAGAAAAATAATTCGAATAGTAAAGATAAAGTAGAAAGTAATAATTCAGCTAATAATACTTCTACTGATAAAACGGAAGCAGCGAATAATTCTTCAGAAGGAAATGACAACCATAGAGAAGAGCAAAATAATGCTGAAGAAAAAGAAATTGAAGAAAAAATTGACTATGTTGCTAAACAACTAAATATAGATAAAAGTTCTATAAAATTAATTGAAACAGCAGAAGGGAAAGCATTGGTGTATCCACATGGAGATCATAGCCACACTATATTAGTTAAAGATATAGACACATCTAAACCTCTAGCAGATCCACATAATAATTCAGGAGCTGAGACGCTGAAAAAATTAGGATTTGATGATGATATTATACATGATATTCAACATGCTTCTGCAGATACTGATTTTCCTGCACATGAATCAAATGTAGAAAAAATGAAAGAGTGGTTAAAAACTGTTAAGTACTTGAATATTGGTCAAAACAAAGATCCACTTAAACGAAGTGGTTTAGAACTTATGCCAAATATAGAAGTTCTTGGAATAGGATATACACCTATCGATGATATTACCCCTGTTTATAAATTTAAAAAATTAAAACAATTATACGTATCAAGAACGGGTATTAAAGATTATTCATTTATAAAAAATATACCAACATTAGAAGGAATTGATTTTTCTGAAAATGATATTCAGGATATTTCGTTTTTAAAAGATTATCCAAACTTAAAACTAATTTCTGCAGCAGGAAATAACATTGAAAATATCAATGTATTAAAAAATCTTACTAATTTAGAGTCGTTAAATTTAGACAATAATAAAATTAAGGATATATCGGCTCTAAAAGATTTAAATCATCTAAAAGCAGTTAGTCTTGAAAATAATAACATTACAAAATTAGATGCATTAAGTAATAAAAATGAATTAGAGCGTTTATTCTTATCTAATAACAGCGGTTTAGAGTTAGCAACTCTTAAAAATGATAGTTTAGAGCAATTAACGGTAAATAATACTAATATTAGAGATTTAAGTGTAGTATCTAATTTACCTAAATTGAAAAAAATAGTGGCAAATGATAATAAAATAACAACATTATCTCATTTGAAAAATGCTAAAATTTTAGAAAGTGTAGAAGTTAACAATAATAAAATTGACAGTTTAGATTTTGAGAACAAAACAATTACTAGTCTAGAAATCAAAAATAATAAACTAGAGGATATCAATAACGTTCATAAATTATCTGCACTTGAGAATTTGGATGCTAGTGGTAATAAGATTAGTGAATTCCCAACTAATAAACAAGATAAACTGATTAATTTAACAGTTAGCAATAATGTTATTAGAACAATGGAAAATGTTAATAATCTTACAGCTCTAAAATATTTAACAATGGCAAATAATTATGTAGAAACATTAACTTTAAAAGAAAAAAACAAAACGCTAGAATATTTAGATATAAGTCATAATATAGTTTCAAAAGAAGAGTTAGAGATTCCTAGTGGTGAAAATATTCCAAAAGGAATAGTGAGTAACTTTGAAAAAGTCGAAAGTGGAGATATAAAAGAGAATTATACTTTAACTGCTGATTATATTACAGAACAAGCAGAAAAACTTCAAGAAGAAATATTGAAACTAAAAGATGAGAAAAAATTATCGTCAGAAGTTGCTGATGAATTAAAACAAAAAGCGCGTATTATTTATCTTGATATGTCTTACAGTGTAGATCAAAGTAGAAATAAACAAATTGAATTAGAAAAACAATTGAACGAAATAAGAAAACAAGTTAAAGATAATTTAGTAACACCAACTACTGAGATAGCTAACAAAGAAGATTCAGTTGTAGAACACTCAAATACTGAAGCGGAACACACTTCAGAAGCTCACAATCATAATGAAGCTGAAGAACATGATTTTGTATTCGATGTAAACAATATAGTTAGTGAAGAAGGGGATGGCTATATTGTAAAACATGGAGATCATAATCACTTTATCAAAAAATCAGAATTATCAGCTAAGCAATTAGAAGAAGCAAAAGAATTTTTAGTTAAGAAAGCAGAAACTACAACGACTATAGATAAAGCAACATTAGAGAGTAAGAAGAATTATATTGCTCTATTCTACGGATTAAATGCTAGTGATATTTCAGTTGATAATAATGCGTTAGTCTTTAATTATAACGGTTCTGTTAAGCGTCTTTTACTCAATGATATAACTGTTCCGGCGATGAGTTCAGACTTAGAAGGGGATTTTGAAAAAGAAATATCTGCTTTAGCAAGTAGTATGAATACAACTGTTGAACATATTCAAGTACAAGATGGACAAATGATAGTAAATCATGGGGATCACAATCACTATTATCCAATTAAGAGTCCTGGATGGAGAACATATAATCAAAATAAAATACCTTATATAGATATACCAAAAGTAAGTGGTAATATTGATGAAGCGGTTGTAAACAGTAGATTAACAGAATTAGAAAACAAAGCACAGACTGTACTGGCTAATAATCCAGCTAAATTAAGAAAAGTGTTAAGTTGGCTTAATAATTTCAGAGATGTTAGTTTAGCGTGGCATGTAACAGGAACAGATGGATATTTACAAGCTCTAGATAAATTTGAAAAAACTCAAATAGATATATAACTCTATATTACATAAATTAAAAGTAGTGGATTGAAAAGAGAGGATCTTTCTTCACTACTTTTAATGTGTTAAGCTATTAAAAGATTCCAAGAGGATTTTTATATAAACCTCTTGGAATTTTTTTAGTTTAAAATGAAATTAATCTCTTTCGATTTTTGTAATTCCACGCATGTATGGACGTAGAACTTCTGGTACGGTAATTGATCCATCTTCATTTTGATAGTTTTCAATAATTGCCGCTAAACAACGTCCAACAGCTAATCCAGAACCATTTAAAGTGTGAATAAATTCAATTTTACCTGTATCTTCACGTTTGAATCTCATATTTGCACGACGTGCTTGGAAATCTGTACAGTTTGAACATGAACTGATTTCTTTATATGCATTATAGCTTGGTAACCATACTTCGATATCATATGTTTTAGCACTTGAGAATCCTGTATCTCCAGAACATAGAGTGATAACACGATATGGTAAGTTTAATTTTTTAAGAATACTTTCTGCATGACCAGTCATGATTTCTAATTGTTCATAAGAATTTTCAGGTTTTGCAAAACGTACCATTTCAACTTTGTTGAATTGGTGAAGACGGATAAGACCACGAGTATCACGACCAGCACTTCCTGCTTCTGATCTGAAACAAATACTGAATGCTGTAACACCTTTTGGTAACATATCTTCTGTTAAGATTTCACCGTTGTAGTAGTTAGTTAATGGTACTTCTGCTGTTGGGATAAGAGTTAATCCTTCAGATTCAACAGTATAAACATCTTCAACGAATTTAGGGAATTGCCCAGTACCAAATAATGCAGTTCTATTAACTAATTGAGGTACCATAAATTCTTCATATCCGTGTTCAACTACATGAGTATCAATCATAAAGTTGATTAATGCACGCTCTAAAAGAGCTCCAGCTTTTTTGTAGAACACAAATCTACTACCAGAAATTTTTGCAGCACGTTCAAAATCAGCAATATCTAATTCTTCAACTAGATCCCAGTGAGCTTTTGGTTCGAAATCAAATTCTCTAACTTGACCAATACGGCGAACTTCAATATTTTCATCTTCATTCTCTCCAATTGGAGTCTCATCAGAAATTAAGTTAGGAATTCTAATAATTTTTTCGTTAATTTCTTCAGCAATTTGTTTAACTTCAATATCGCGTGTTGTTATCTCATCAGAAACGTGTTTCATTTCAGCGATTACATCTGAAGCATCTTCACGTTTTCTTTTTAAGATTGCAATCTCTTCACTTTTTTTGTTACGAAGTGCTTTTAGGTCTTCTACTTGAACAAGAAGTTCACGACGTTTTTTATCTAAGTCGATAAGTAAGTCAACTACACCAGTCTCTAAGTTTCTAGCAGCTAATTTTGCTTTTACCATTTCAGGATTTGCTCTAAATAATTTAATATCTAACATATTTATATTCTCCTTTTGTATATTATTTTTAAAATCGAATTTACATATAAAATAAAAAATCCCTTACGTCAAAGACGTAAGGGACGATTAATTTCTATACCGTGGTTCCACCCAAATTCAATCTTAAAGATTCTTAAAAAATTATATTTGATATTATTTATAGTAGAATTTTAAAATAAACAATAAGTACTTTCAGCCAATGTACTCTCTCTGGAAAAGTTTTTAGATTAAAACATGTCTATAATCAAATTATATATATTTATTTAAATTAATTTTACTCTATGATAAGCTTTGTTGTCAAGTATTTTTAGAAATTAATTTATTTTTCTTCGGCTGTTTTCTCTGTAGTATTTTCAGATTTTGATGTTGTTGTTTCTTCGTTAGTGTTATCTTTATTGTCATTTGAAGTTGTGTTGTTTTCAGAATTTGAAACTTCTTTTTCTGCGTTAAGAGTTGTACTATTTTCGTTATTTGTTTCTGAAGTTTCTTTTGGTTTAGCGCTTGAAACTAGGGCAGCTAATAACTTATCTATATCGTTAATTAAGATTGTTTCATTTTTCCCACCAAGGTTGAAATTAACAGCTTTTCCATATGGTGTTTCTATTACATTCATACTATCTGGAGAAAGTCTAAAGATACCAGCAAGTAAGTTTAATTTTGCAGATTCTTCTGGAGTAAGTTCAACTTTTTTAGTTTCTGTTGTACTTTCGTCTTCAGATGTGTTGTTTTCAGTACTTGTTGTGTTTTCATCTTTAGGTGTGTTGTTTTCAGTACTTGTTGTGTTTTCATCTTTAGGTGTATTAGTTTCACCACTTGGTGTACTATCTACCTTATTATTTTCACTAGTTGTAGAGTTATTTTCTTCTTTATTACTTTCATTATTTGATGATGAATTATTAGTTTCATCTTTTTTACCTGCATATTTTTCGAAATCTGCGTTATCATAATTTGCTTTAGAAAATTCAAGTGGGAATGATGGATCATTTGCTTCTTTAGCGAACTGATCTGCAGATGAACGAAGTGTCATACCATCTTCATCTTTTACATTTAGTTTATTATAGTTTTCACCAAATTCAGGTTGAGTACTTGTGTTATGCTCAAGGGCATAATGAAGAGCATTTTTCGCATTGATAAGTCTTGTAACAAGTGTTCTCATTGGTGTTCTTGTTATAAATGCTTGAGATTCGTAAGAATCTTTTACAAGTGAAGAAAGTTCCTCACGTAGTTTATTATCAATCTTGTCACTATCAATGTTTTCTAAGAAATATTTTATATAACTTACTGTAGTAATACTTTCACGGTCTTCAAATTTTTGTAATTCATCTAATAAGTGATTGATTTTGTTTAAAGTATTAACATCTTTGTTTTCACTAGCTATGTTTAATTCATTAGTTAACTCTACTTTTGAAAGATTGTACTTTTCAATATCGTTATCTTTAATACGGTTTAATAAAGTATTATATTTTTTAACAAATTCATCATTTTTAGAAGTATCAGCATTTGTTTCTTCTTGAATGTATTTTTTATCGAAGTTATCTAACATTTCTAGGTAACCTTTGGTAGAGTTAGTTGGTAATTCTTCAATTGTCGCACGTAACTGATCTAATGCACGATTAACACGATTTGCTTGTTTTTTATCATTACTATGTTTAGCAATATTATTTGCTTTTAGTTCATCAATGTGTTTAAATACAGCTTCTTTGTCAAAATCACCAGCAACATAAGTTCCAGTTATATTAGGAATTCTATTTTTATAGTAAATATCTGCTCCTTTAGATAGGATTTTAACGAAATGATCGTGATCACCATGAGGGATTACAAATTTGTCACCATCTCGTTTAATCTTATCAGCAGGAATTCCTGTACGTTTTGATAAAGCAAGTAATTCATTTTCGAAATCAACTTCATCGTCGCCTGTAACCTCAGGAATATGGAATTTATCACGAGGTATTAAGTATGGATGAATATGAGTTGGATCATATGCGTGAGCAGGCTCGTTAAATACAAAGAAGTCTTTTGTAACTTTAACAGCTTCTTTTGGTACTCCATAAACCTCAGCGATATAATTAATTTGTTTTTGAATTTCATCAGTAATATTTACTTCAGTCTCATCAACATGAATTGCATTAAGTAACACTGTGTGGCTGTGATCACCATGAGGATAAGTTAATGCTTGTCCATTTTCAGTTTCTACTAATTTAATTAATTTAGGATTGATACCTAATATTTTTGCTAAATGGTTAATTTTTTTAGTAACTTCTTCAGAATAAGTTTCATTCTTACTTTCAGGTTGTTTATTTTCTGCTTTTGGAGTCTCTTTAGGCTGAGTTGCAACATTATTATTATTATTATTATTATCAGACTTACTTTCAGGTTGTTTATTTTCTGCTTTTGGAGTCTCTTTAGGTTGAGTTGCAACATTATTATCAGAATTTATTTCATCTAAAAGTGTAGTTGTTCCATTGTAAGAAAGAGCATCCCCTTTTGCTGTAGAAACATATTTAATAGTATTTTTATCAATATTATTTTTACTTGTTAAGTAGTTTATTTTTTCAGTTACTTTATCTTCTAATTCTTTATATTCTTTTTTAGCTTGTTCTAAATATTTTTGAGGGATTAGTTTTTCAAATTTAGAATTTACTAATTGTTTATAATAAACGAAGTGTTGGTGTCCATTGTGATCAATAACTAATCCTAATGATGTAGGAGTACCTACTGTATTTTCATCTAATACAAAACCATCACTAGTTTTAAATTGAACTCCAGCGAATGATAAAACGCTAGGTTTTACTTCTGTAACATTATCTTTTTTATTATCTTCTTTTTTCACTTCAGGTAAAGAAGGAGCAGGAATAACTGGAGACGGTTTAACATTCTCCACTGGTTTTTCTACTTTATTCACTTCAGGTAAAGAAGGAGTAGGGATAACTGGAGATGGTTTAACATTCTCCACTGGTTTTTCCACTTTATTCACTTCAGGTAAAGAAGGTACTGGGATAACTGGAGACGGTTTAACATTCTCCACTGGTTTTTCCACTTTATTCACTTCAGGTAAAGAAGGTGTAGGAACAACCGGAGTTGGTTTAACTACCTCTACAGGTTTTTCTACTTTGTTTTTAGGAATGTAGTGGAAGTGATCTCCATGACGTACTGTATAACCATTTTCATCTTCACTTACAATATCTTTAGGATTAAATTTATATCCATCTGAATCTTCGTGATCTGATGAATGTTCATGATGATCATGGTGACTGTCATTTACTATATTACTTTTCGGTGTATTTACTACAGTTGTATTAGTATTTGTAGTAGTTGCTGGAGCTTCAGTGTTATTTACTAAGTATTCCCATTTTGTACCTACTAGTTGAGAATAAGGTATTATGTGTTGGTGACTACCGTGTTTAACTATAAATCCAAAACTATTTTTTCCTATGATGTCATTTTCACCTTTAAAGATATATCCATCGCTTGTTGGAGTAGTTATTCCTGCAGTTGATGCTGGTAACGAACTGTTAGTTTCTACTTTGCTTGCTTGTGATAATTGAGAACTTGATAGCTCGCTTTTCTTAATATAGTGGAAATGATCGCCATGACGGACTACATAACCATCTGCAGTTTCACTTACGATATCTTTAGGGTTAAATGTATAGTGATCTCCGCTCTCTTTAGATTCATTAGCTTCTCCATGGTGATGGTGATGTGCATGAGCTGAGATTTCTTTAGCAGTTTTTTCATCGACAATATTACTTTGGTTTATTCCTTCTTTAGGATAGTAGTAATATTTACCGTTAACTTTTATAACATAACCTTCTGCAAGTTCATATTGAATGTCTTCATCTTTTAATTTATAATCTTTATTTTTATAAACTAGTGAATCAAGAATTTTAGCGTTATAAGGGACTAATCCTTTTTCATAGTGACTATGATCACCGTGAAGTGTCACATATCCATCGTCAGTGATTTCACTAACCACGACTGAACTAACCTTATCTGAGTAATTAATTTTCTTTGCTTGTGCTGTATTTTGTACTAGAGGTGTTGTTTCATATGCTTGTTGTCTTCCGTATTCATAACCAGCAAAGGCTGATAGTCCGATTACAAGTGAACCACAGGCACTAGTAATAATCATTTTTTTCTTGTTCATATATTTTCTCCTTAAATTTTCAATTCAAAACAATTCCGATTTATTATAACATGTTTCATATAGGTTGTAAATAAAAATGTTTACGATTTATGGATTGTAAGAAATATTTGAGGAAATTGAATTTTATATTATATTTTTGTAATACTAATTCACATCGATTTGATAACGAATTAAATTATATTTTTTCAATAATATTTATGTTATAATAAATTGAAAATTAAATTTTAGAGGAGGGTACTTATGACACAATTTGATTTTGAAAAACTAGTTGATGCTGAGTATTTATTAAATAATAGAACTAATGAAGATATAGTAGTTATCGATGCACGTGGTGGAATGCTTGAAGAAGGTGCGTTGATGTATGATAAGGCAGTGGTTGTTGACTGGACTGATATAAGTTTATTAGATGAATTTGGAGGAGAGAATTTAGGTAAATTGTTATCAAAAGATAACTATGAACAAATTTTTTCTAAGCTTGGTATTAATGCTGATTCTGAAGTGTTAGTCTATGGTTTTACAATGCCAGAACAAGGATTTGGAGATGAAGCACGAGTAGTTTATACATTCAATTATGCTGGATTTGATAAAGTTAAATTTATTGACGGTGGCTTTAAACAAGTTGAAAAATTAGGGTTTAATAAGAATTATGAGCCGACTGAAGATAGATTAGATGTTAGCGATGTAGTTCGTAGCGAAGCAACTCAAAACGAAAAAGCTATATTTACAGATGAATTATTATCAAAATTAGGAAGTAATGATGTACAAATTATAGATACTAGATTAGAAGTTGAATTTAATGGTCGCGTAATTTACGGTGAAAATAAAGCTGGCCATATTCCTGGTGCAATCTCTTTACCGTTTAATTCTTTAGTTGATGAAGAAGGATTTGTAAAATCTAGAGAAGAGTTAGAAAAATATGTAAATGAAAAAGGTTTAGATAAGGATAAACTACAAATTACGTATTGTACAACTGGAGTACGAGCTTCTTATGTAGCTGTAATATTAGAAGAATTAGGGTTTAATGTAAGAAACTATGAACCTTCATTTGCTAGATATGCTAATGTTGGCGAAGTTGAATAGTAGATGCTTCTTTAATAATTATTAAGTAATGGAAGGATACAAATAATGATTAGAAAAGCAATAAAAGATGATATAAAGGTATTAGAAGGATTGCAGGAGTTTATTGAATCTTTAGAAATCGACATATTGAAGAATTATTCTATAGTAAAAATCCAAGACATTCTAAAATTTGTATTTCTGTCAGAAGATGATAGATTTAGTTATAAAAATTGCATGGTTTATGAAAATGATGGAAAAATAAAAGGATTCTCATTTTCTTATCACTATAATGAAGTAGAAAAGATGAAAAAATTCTGGTTTAATGAGGTTGTTAAGAAATTTAATTTAAAACAAGATGACATTATATTTGATTATAATGAAGTATTGGAAAAAGAGTTTTATTTAGATACACTATATGTTTTTTCTGAGTATAGAGGAGAAGGTGTTGGGAATAAATTATTAACAAATTTTGTCAATAGCAGTAATACTTTATTAAGTTTAAATGTTGCTCAATCGAATATTAGAGTAAGAAAACTATATGAAAGTTATGGGTTCTATAAAGATTGCGAGATTTATATAGGACATGAGAATTATGATCATCTAATTAAAACAAAATAACACATCTATTTTCTGAAAATTTAACACAGTTTTAAAAATATATATTACCAAATTGCTAAAATATGTGATATAATTAAGATTATGTATTAGACATAAGGAGAAATAAGATGGTTGAACTATTAAGAAAAGATCAAAAAGTTGAGAATACATGGGATTTAGAATCAATTTTTAAAACAAATGAAGATTTTTGGAATCAATTTAAAGAAGTGGAAGAATTAATACCACAAATACAAAGTTATAAAGGTAAGGTTAAAGAAGGTGCTAAAGCTCTTCTAGAAGTTTTTAAAGCTGAAGAAGATATGATGTTAAAAGTCGAACAATTAACAATTTATGCATTTCTTAGAAAAGACCAAGATAGTACGAATGCTGAATATGGTGAATTATATGCTAAAACAATGAATTTAAATTCTAAGTTTTATGCAGAGTGGTCATTTTTAAAACCTGAACTTCTTTCAATTGATGAGGATGTACTATTAGGATACGTAGAAGAATTAGATGAGTTAAAAGTTTATAGATTTGAATTAGAAAAAATTAATAAAAAACGTCGTCATACTCTGGATCCAGAACAAGAAAAAATAATAGCAATGGCTGGAGAAGCACTAAATGCTAGTGATGAAACTTTTTCAGCATTAAATAATGCAGATGTTGAATTTGAGCCAGTTGAAGATAAAGATGGAAATAAACATACTTTAACACATGGAACATATGGTACATATATGGAAAGTACAGATAGAGTTCTTAGAAAAAATACATTCCATTCTCTATATAACTATTTTAAAAAGCATAATAATACATTGGCATCTACATTAGGTGGAAATTTAAAACGAAAAAAATATTATGCTGATGTTTATAAATATACATCAACAAGGAATAATGCATTATCTAACAATTTAATACCAGAGGAAGTGTATGATAATTTAGTATCTGTAGTTAATAAAAAAATTCCAGCTTTACAAAGATATTACGAGTTACATAAGAGAGCCAAAGGACTTGAAGATTTTAGATTATATGATAGATCAGTATCAATGGTAAAAGGAGAGCCGATTAAATTTACATTTGAAGAAGCTCGTGATATAGTACTTGAAGCTGTAAAACCAATGGGTGAAGAATATGTTAATGATATGAGAAAAGCATTTACAGAACGTTGGATAGATATTTATCCTAATAAAGGAAAACGTTCAGGGGCGTATTCATGGGGAGGTTACACTACAAAACCATTTATTCTATTAAATTTTGATGGAACGTTAAATGATGTGTACACACTTATACATGAATTAGGTCATTCAATGCACTCGTACTATACTAGAAAAAACCAACCATATGTTTATGGAAATTATTCAATCTTTGTTGCAGAAGTAGCATCAACTTGTAATGAAGCATTGTTAACAGAATATCTATACAATAAATTTGAAAAAGAAGGTAACAAAAATGGAATGCTGCGTGTCCTTAACCAAGCGTTAAGTGGGTTTGTTGGTACAGTATATAGACAAACTCAATTTGCAGAGTTCGAACACAAAATAAACCAACAACTTCAAAACGGGGGGGCTATAACAGCAGAATATTTAAATACTGAATATTTCAATGTGGTGAAAAAATACTATGGTGATGTATTTACTTACGATGAAGATATAAAATATGAGTGGTCAAGAGTTCCACACTTCTACTATAATTACTACGTATATCAATATGCTACTGGTTATTCTGCAGCACAAGCATTATCAAAATTAATACTAGAAGATAGTAAAAATGCTAAAGTTTACATAGATGAATTCCTTTCAAAAGGAAACTCGGATTATCCAATAGAAGTATTAAAAAATGCTGGTGTAGATATGTCTAAACCAGATGCAATTGAATTGGCGCTTCAAGATTTTGAAGAAAAAATAGAAAAATTTGAGAAATTATATTTCTAATAAATAATATAAGAGATTCAAAATCGGATTTTAAAAAATCACGATTTTTGAATCTCTCTTTTTTTTATTGTAACTAATACCAATTCAATTCTATTGTTTATTCTTATAGGAAACGAGCTATTTCCTAGACCACGCGAAACAATCAATGTCGAACTGTCTTTTGTGTAACAACCACTTGTGTATTTTGGAAAGAATCCTTGACTAGGTGAGAAAATACCTCCTATAAACGGAATTCTCCATTGGCCACCATGGGCATGTCCTGAAAAAATCAGATCATATTTTGCTTCTGCATAGATTGGAAATTTCTCGGGACGATGTGACAACAAGATGTTGAAATATTCTGAGGAATATAGATTGTCTAATGTTTTCTTGAAGTTTGCACGGTGATTTAAGTTATCTTCATTTTTGAAAAAATTATAATCTTCTACACCAACTAGATTTATAAAATCTTGATTACGATTAAGAAGAATACTTTCATTGTGTAAGTGGGTAATTTTAAGTTTTGATAACATAACTTTTAACTCAGCATATTCTTTAGGCAACCTAAGTTCATGATTACCTGATATAAAATAACAAGGGGCAATTACAGAAAGTTGGCTTAAGATATTATAAGCTACATCCATATCATTTTTATAACTATCTAAAATATCTCCAGTAATTACAATAATATTCGGTGCAAATTTTTTGATTTTACTTAAGAAGGATAAGTCACTTAATCCAACTTTATCGCAGTGAATATCGCTCACTTGGGCAATTTTAAAATTATTAAAAGAATCGGGAAGATTATTAAAATCAAGTGTAGTTTTAGTTACTTTTAGTTTTTTATTTTGTTTAATTATAGAACTAGCTGCTAGAATAGGAGCTAGTACCAAAAATTTTCGATTCATCTATTCCACCTATTATAAAAATTTAAGAAAAAGTAATGTTTATTTATAATATTATTTTATAATTACGACTGTGTAGAAACAGTATAAAAATATAATTTTAAATAAATGTCTTACTATCTTAAAACATTATACCATAATGCTTAAAGTATGTTAAAATATAAAGTGATTATTAATATGAAATTAGAGGAAATTTGTATGATAAATATTGAAAAGATTGATAATATAGCCGCTTCTAGGAAGTATCCACCGACACCACCACAGTGGCAAGCTATAGCCATTACAGGAGCTGATATTCTTGTTGCTGCCGCAGCTGGAAGTGGTAAGACAGAGGTTCTTTCTGAAAGGATAGCAAGAAAAGTAGCGACAAAAAGATGGGATATTGATAGATTATTAGTCTTAACATTTACTACCGCTGCTGCTAAAAATATGATAGTAAGGATAGAAGATAAAATTAGTGAAAGATTGCTTTCAACAAATAAAGAAGAGGATTTATTGTTCCTTAGAAAGCAGAGAATGCTAATGAATGATGCTTATGTTAGTACTATTGACAGCTTTTGTCTAAATGTATTGAAAAAATTCTATTATCTTGTAGAGGAAAAAATTGATAATCAAATTAAATATTTATCGCCTAACTTTGGTATATTAGCAAATAGTAAAGGATTATTGAGTGAAACAATAGGAAACGTACTAGAAGAATTGGTTAAAGATGATTCTAGTAGTACAGATTTATTGTTTACAGTTTTTGGCTCTAAACAAAATATAACTTCTTTTATTATTGATATATACTATAAGCTTTTAAATATACCTAATTTTCAAAAATATTTAGAAGAAGATTTTGGAAAATTTAATTCTCTTTATGAAGATAAACTTGCTATTGATAATAAAGAAATTCTTGATAAATTTAGTAGAGTAGATGAATTAACTACAGTAGAAAATATAAAAATAGCATCTGATTTTTGTTTTTATATTAAAAAATATCTAGAAAATTCTAAAAAACAGTACGATATAGATTTTATTTCTCTTGTTAATTTAGATGTTGATAAGAAAGAAAAGATCATAAAATATCTTCAACAAGATGAAGAAACATCGAAGAGTAATCAAGAGAATCTTGAGGAAATTGAAGTTATTATTGAGAAACTAAATAAACAATTAGAAGTTGAAGACAGTGTATATGACACAGCGACATTAGCAAGTATACAAACTGACCTTAATGATTACATTAATTATTTTAAAACCATAGAAAAAATGACTGAGTTATCAGGAACTATTACAAAAGTTCTTAAGAAATTACATAATGATTTTATTAAAAGAAAAAGAGAAAACAATTTTTTAGATTTCTCTGATTTAAACCATCTTGCTATTAAGGCTTTAACTAAAGAAGAGAATGGTGAGATTATCCCAAGTGAAGCAGCAAATTATTATAGAGAATATTTTTATGAAATATATGTAGATGAATATCAAGATAATAATAATTTACAAGAATATATTCTAAACCTAATAAGAGGAGAAGGTGTGAACTTCTTTAGAGTAGGAGATGTTAAGCAAGCAATTTATGGTTTTAGGGGTTCTAATCCAGATCTTTTTGAACAAAAGTATAATAGTTATAGAAAATTGGAAATTGATAACTATAGTGTAAATGAGGAATATTCATTTGAAGATGATTCTGAAGGTGTTTGTGTAGTATTAAAAGAAAACTTCAGAAGTGATGAGAATATATTGAAATCTAGTAATTTTGTATTCAATAGATTGATGGGAAATAAGAATGCTGGTGTGAGCTATGATGAAGATAGCGCCCTTTATTATCCAGAAGCAAAAGAGCGACAAGATACAGAAATTATTCCAACTAAGTTAATAAATGGTAAGGTGAACTATTTTACAGGAGAAATAGTAGAAAATAAAAAAGATTATAGGGAACAATCTATAGAAAATATTGTATATGAGATTTCGCAAGGGATAAAGAATGGAAGGAAATATAGTGATTATGCTGTTTTAGTTAGAAATAGTACAAAAATGTCTAGTTTTAAAGAAATATTTAGCAATTACAATATTCCATTATTTTTTAAAGAAAAAGTTGGATTTACTGAATCTAATTGTTTTAATATATTGTATAACATTCTTAGATTTATTGATAATACTAATAGAGATGCTAGTTTATTAGCCATTTTGCATACTGAGATCTTTGATTATAGTAATGATGACTTATTGAGAGTATCATTACAAAAAGGAAAAAATCTTTTTGAGAAGTTAACAAATAGTGAAAATAAAAAAGATAGTCAGACTACAAATCTATTAAAAAAATGGTTGAATTTTAGTTTGAATAACTCTTTACCGACTTTAATAGAATGTATATCTCTAGATACTGATTTTAAAAATTATTTAGTTACAATAGGTGTAAATGACGAAGAAATTGATTATTTCGAGAATTTTGTAGATGTTGTAAATGAATATCAGAAAATTGATAATAAACTATCTGGTTTAATTAGGCATTTGAAAAATATAAAAAATGAAGAGGTATTTGAAACTAAGAAAAGAACACCAAATGATAGTGTTACCTTATCAACAATTCATATTTCTAAAGGATTAGAGTATAAAGAAGTATTTGTCGCTGATCTTGATACTTCATTTAGTAAAAGAGGTTATACAGGAGAAGGGTTATTCACAGAGACTTTTGGATTAAGTCTTAATGCTGAGACTATAGCTCAAAGTTTCGGTCTAAACAATTCTAGACTAACAGAATTAAACGAATTATATAAGTTAAATAGTATTTTGATAAAACTACGAGAAAGAGAAGAAGAAATTCGTAACCTATATGTGGCACTAACTCGAGCTAAAAATACATTGTATCTTGTAAGTTCAAGTGGAATAGAATTAAATAATGAGAAGGCAAAGGATAAGTCTCTCTTTCAAGCTATATTAGAAGATGAAAACTTTGAAACTATATTAAATAACTTACTGAGTGATTATGAAGAAGGGTTTAGTTTTGAAAATGAGCGTGATGCAAAATTTGAAGCTCATGAAGTTGTTCCATCGATTCAAGAACAAGAAGCTAGTCTAGACTTTGACCTAGCAGATTTTTATGAAAAGTTTGAATTAAAACAACATACTACCGAAGAAATTGAAGAAGATAAGATTAAACATAAGGTGTTTCCAACGAAAACCTCATACAGTGCCTTGAAAAAAATTAATGGTGTTAATAATATAAACTTCAAAAAAGAAAAAAGAGGTTATCTAGAGTTAAATACATTGAAAAGTTCGACATCTACAAGTAAAGCAATACTTAGGGGTAATATTGTTCATAAACTTTTTGAAAAAATAGTTAATGATATTAAATCAGGTGTCGAAATTAATGATGTGGAAGCTTATCTAAATAATTTAAAGAAAACAGATGATTTATTTAAAAATATTAAAGAGAGTAGAATATTAACAGAAGAAGAGTTTAATAATATAAATAATAAAGATGACATAGAAAGAATAGGTAACTTTATTAATAATAAATTAATGGATATTATTAATAATTGTCAATTTTGTCAAACTGAAATAGCATTTACCACTGCGAAAAAAGCCAAAGAACTATACAGTGAAAGTGATAGTGAAATAGATGTAATACTTCAAGGGGTAGTCGATTTATTTATTAAGATATCTGATGATGAAGCTATTATCGTTGATTATAAGACTGACTATGTGACTAGTAAAACTGGGGAAGATATTTTACGTGAAAGACACAAGGAGCAACTAAGAATATATAAAGAAGCGGTAGCGGAATATTATCAATTAAAAAATATTAAAACATATGTTTATTCTTATGTACTTTCTAAACTGATAGAAGTTGAGTAAAATCTATGACGTTGTTAGTAAGGGATAAATATGATATAATAGAAAGTAATTTGAATAATTACTATATGGAGGTGAAAACATGAAATATATAGTTTGTAACAGTGAAACAGCAGTTCTAAATAGAATGTATGATGAGTTTGAAAAAAATCTTGAGGATGGTGCAGTTATTTGCTTGCCTGAAAATATTATTAATACACAATTTACGAATAGAATGATAGATGATAATCAAACAGGGAAATATCGCTATAAACATGTTATATTATTAGGTCAACGTGAATTTGCTGATATTGATATTGAAGAGAAATTTGGATTATATAGATATGCAAGACATGAGCTATTTAAAAAGTTAGATTTAGAAGCTAAAAACATTTATTATCCACAAGCACTAAATAGTAATGAATGTGAAGAAGATTTAAATAGTTATAAAGAGGTATTAGAAGAAAATCCAATAGATGTTGCGGTAGTTTTCTTAGGATCTGATGGGGGAATACTTGATTACCGTTTTGCTGATGAGGTAAATAAAAACCTTCATATTGTTGAATTTTCAGAAGAAGAAAAATCTCAATTACAACAAGCAGGTATGGAAATCAAAGGTAATAAATTAATAAGCATTGGATATGAAAACTTAATGTCTGCTAGAAATTTATTTGTTGTAGTTTTAGGTAATGACAAGAGAAAATACATAGCAGAATTATTTGAAAATGAGGAATCAGAAAATAAAACGATACTATCAATTTTGAATAATCACAAAAATTTATTTATTTTTACTGATAAAGAAGCAAGTTATAAATCAGAAGAAGAGGTAAATAGATTAATAAAACAAAGACAAAAAAAATTGGAAATTAAAGAACGTGAAGAAAGACTTCAAAATGAGGAGAAAAAAAAGGATAGGTAATAAGTATGAATGATTATCAGAGAATTATAGATTATGATTTTAGTGATACGGTTCTTGATGATAAGCTTGTTGTAAAATTCAAACTAAAGAAAACATTTAGTGAAGATCAGTTTATCAGTCTGTTTTCGCCAAAAAAAGGTGAAAGATTTATTATAAGAACACCAGATACTAAAACATCTATAATCGGTATAGGTTATGAAGCAACATGGTTACTTGATTCTAATGATTTTCTAACTAGTTTTGATAACAGTAGTATTTTATCTGGGTTTGAGGAATTAAAAGCGCAGGTAACAGTTTTAGAAATTGATGAACACGATGATGAGTATTTTGGAATCTATGGTGGTATTTCAGATGGAAATAACAAGAACAGTCAGGAATGGGTAGATTTTAGTGATACATCATTTGTAGTTCCTGGAATACTTGCTGTTTTTAAAGGTGAAGAAGTTTTTATAACATTGTTCTTTAATATGAAGGAAGAAAAAGAGTTTTCGGAAATATGGACGGAGAGAATCTCATTTTTAAGCAAGCTTGATGATGATAATGAGATTTCTAACGATCCCAAAATATCGGTAGTTAGAGAGATTTATCCGGAACTTTGGCAAGAAAACATTAGAAAAGCTCTTCTTCAAATTGAAAAAGAAGAACTTAAACGTATAGTACTATCAAGAAAAAATTTAATATTATTAGAAAATAATACTTCACTAGGAGCAATAACTAAATACCTGTTGAGTAGAAATAGATATTTTATAGCATTTGAATCAAAAAAGAGTTTATTCATCACGACAAATCCATTAATTTCATTAGATTATACAGATAAAGATTTAAAAGCACATCTTTACTTAAAAAAAGAAAATTTATTTAATAATGATTACTCAATTATGTTTGATGAAGAAGAAATTATTCATGAATATAAAGAGAATTTTGAATCTCAATTTGAAAGTGAATTTAGAGTATATGACGATAAGACTTTGATGGGGAAAAAACTAGATGTGTTTTCAGTTTTAAATGCAAAAGTAGAAGATTCTCAAAAGGCAATTAAATCACTTAGCCTTCTATATCCGATGCCAATAATAAAAGGATATCCTGAAAGTGTTGCGAAGAAATTTTTTGATGAAAATTATAATGTTGGTTATGGTTTCTGGTATTCACCATTCGGTTATGTTACCAATAAACTCGATGCTAAGTTTTATACTTGTGGAAACATGATGGTAGCTCAAAATAATATGATTACATTATTTACTAGTATCTTATTATCCAAAGATGAGAATTATAATGAAGTATTAGAGAAATCTAACAAAATTGTAAGTTCAAGTCTGAAGTTATTTGATCATTAGGAGAGTGTAGTTATGGAAAAAAGTACTATGAAAAAAGGTGCCATTCTTACTCTGTTAGGAGCTACATGTTGGGGATTATCTGGAGTATTAGGTGAGTATTTACTTAATATTTCTAAAATAGATTCAACTTGGGTAATTTCCAATAGACTATTTTATTCAGGTATAGTTCTAGTAATTATTTTATTCTTAAAAGATAAGAAAAGCTTGATGAATGTATTTTCGGATAAAAAAGATATTTTAAGATTATTAAATTTTTCATTTTTAGGATTACTTATTTGTCAAGGTACATTTTTTTTAGCGATTAAGTATACTAATGCAGGTATGGCAACTGTTATTCAGTTTACTGGACCAGTAATGATTATGAGTTATTATTGTATTATAAGTCGAAGATGGCCGCTGCCTCGTGAAGTCGTTGCAATAGTATCCTCATTATTTGGGACTGTTCTTATGGCTACGCATTTAGACTTTAGTAAATTAAATATTTCCACTTTAGGGTTATTTTGGGGAATATTTTCTGCTTTTGGACTAGCTAGTTATAATATTTCATCAGTAAATTTAACAAAGAAATATGGAGTTATACCGATAATGACCTGGGGGCTTTTAATTGCAGGATCTGTAGTATATTTTGGTACAGGTAGCAACTATATACCTTCAAACTTTTCTCTTATGGACTTTTTATGCATAACGGGGGTTGTTATTGTAGGAACAATAATGTCATTTTCACTATATTTAGAAGGAGTAAGATTGATTGGAGCTGTTACAGGGAGTATAATCGGATGTTTTGAGCCGATAGCAGCAATAGTCTTTTCATTCTTATTATTAGGAACAACATTTGGTCTAATAGATATAATCGGAGCTGCATTTATCTTATCTGCAGTGGTAGTGCTTAGCAAGAGATAAATTGTTGTTGAAAAATTTAATATTAAATAACAAGAACTTGAAAATAACATTTAGTGTGAGTTATTTATTCAGGTTCTTGATGTACTTTAAAGATAATATTTAATTAAAATCAAGGATTTATATTGATGTTAGAATGAATTTCCATGTGATACATGGAGAAAGGAAAAAAATGAGTAACGTAAAATTTGATGAAATGTATAAAAGTATGAATACTAAAGAACTTACAGCTTTGGCTAAAGAACTTGGTGTTCCAAGATATTATACATTAAATAAAAAAGAATTAGTATTAGCAATTTTAGAAAAACAATCAGTAAGTGAAGAGCATTACTATGCTTCTGGTATTCTAGACGATATTCATCCAGAAAATGGTTTTGGTTTTTTAAGAACAGTTGATTATAAAAAAGGAGAAACAGATATTTATATTTCCGCTTCTCAAATTCGTCGCTTCGAACTGAAAAAAGGTGATGAAGTTTATGGTAAGGTTCGTAAACCTCGTGAAGGTGAAAGATATGCAGGTATACTTCAAGTTGATAAGGTTAACGATGTCGATGCAGAAGTTGCAAAAGGTAGAGCACATTTCCAAGCTTTAACACCGATTTATCCGAATCAGAAAATTGTTTTAGAGACTACTAAGGAGAAACTTTCTACAAGATTTGTTGACTTAGTAGCGCCAATTGGATTTGGTCAACGTGGATTGATTGTTGCACCGCCTAAAGTTGGGAAAACAACATTATTAAAAGATATAGCAAATTCTATTAGAAAAAATTATCCTGATAAGAAGTTAATTATCCTTTTAATTGATGAAAGACCAGAAGAAGTTACTGATATGGAAAGATCTGTAAGAGGTGCAGATGTTGTAAGTTCAACATTTGATGAGACTTCTGAAAATCATATCAAAGTGGCAGAATTGGTTATTGAGCATGCTAAACGTCGTGTAGAACTTGGTCAAGATGTAATTATACTTATGGATAGTATAACGAGACTTGCTCGTGCTTATAACATTGTTGAGCCTAGTAGTGGTAAAGTCTTAAGCGGAGGGGTAGATCCATCAAGCCTTCATAAGCCAAAAGCATTCTTTGGAGCAGCAAGGAACGTAGAAGGTGGAGGAAGCTTGACTATAATAGCAACTGCCTTGATTAATACTGGTTCTAGAATGGATGATTTAATTTTTGAAGAGTTCAAAGGAACTGGAAATATGGAGATAGTATTATCGCCTGAATTAGCTTCAAGAAGAGTTTATCCAGCTATTGATTTCTTGAAGAGTTCTACAAGAAAAGAAGATTTATTACTAACAGAAGATGAAGTAAAAATATTATGGCAAACTCGTAGAAAACTTGAAGATGTTAGTGAACCAACTATTGGTGTGTTAAATCATCTTAGAAAACATGAAAGTAATGCTGACTACATTGCTGAAATGAAAAAATTTATAAGAGATTAATTTCTAGATTGTATGATTAATAGACAGGTTATGTTCTCTATGGTATAATCTCATAGAACATATTTATTTTAGGAGGATTACATTGGAAACAATTAAATTTTTAATTGATTTTGTATTGCATATTGACAAACATCTTGGTGAATTAATGATGCAACATGGACCATGGTGGATGTATGGGATAATATTTTTAATTATCTTTATCGAAACTGGTGTTGTATTCATGCCGTTTTTACCAGGTGATTCATTATTATTTGCTAGTGGAGCACTATGGGCAGCAACAGGCAATAATATCTTTTTACTATTATTTTTATGTGTAAGTGCTGCTGTTATTGGAGATAATTGTAACTATTTTATCGGAAGAAACTTTTCTGATTACTTAAAGAGTAAAGCATGGTTTAAAAAATTTGTGTCTGATGAAAATATAAAAGATGCTGAAAACTTTGTAGCAAAACATGGAGGAAAATCTATTTTCTTAGCTAGATTTTTCCCGATTATCCGTACGATTGTGCCATTTATCGTAGGAGCTGGTAAGATGAAATACTCTAAGTTTAGACTGATAGATTTCTTTGGAGGACTTTGTTGGTGTACGTTATTTGTATCAGTAGGGTACTTTTTTGGAAATATTCCATTTGTTAAGAACAACTTCTCTGTAGTTGTAATTGCTATTATTTTAATCAGCTTAATTCCATTAGTTATTGGAGCAATTAAATCTAGAAAAAAAGCATAAAATAATAGGGTGTATAATAATTAGTGTGGATGAGAAAAATCCATACTAATTATTTTTTTATTAATTAAGAAAGTAGTTACAAAAGAAATATTTGTACATTTTGTTATACAAAAAAGTAAGGGAGTGACTCAAAAATCGTGATTTCGTAGAAATCGATTTTGTCGAGTCCCCCCGCACAGTTTATTAGATATCTAAAAAGCTTTTATAAAGCGAATTTAGATATCAATAAACCACTGCGTCTATGAATTATCATATACATTTTGTTAAAATTTAGGACTTTTGAGTCAGCCCCTTGCCAGTATGAAGATAACTAAATATAAAAAATAAAACAATCTATCAAATTTGATAGGGAGATAAATTCAAAGTTAAATTAATTATATAAGGGACTTGAATTTAAAAATGTATTTATAATGAATATAGATGAGAATTATCCTTATTTGTATAAAGCAAACTATGAAAAAGTTAGATAAAAATGTATTGTTAGAAACAAATGTAGAAGAAGAAAGATGATTGCTTTATGTAGTAATGACAAGAGTAGAAGAAAGATTGTATATATAGGGCATAAAGATAGTAAGTTTATAAAAGAATTAAAAGAAATAGAAAGTATTTTGACAGAGTGTAAAGAGTGATGTTTTAACAAATATTTTAAAAAATTAAATAAAAGACTTGTATTTTTTATTTTTTTACCTTAAAATAAATCTAATAATTTATTTCTAATATCGAAAAAAATGTTAAAATTTCTAAAAAATAACAGAAAGAAGGTTCTATTATTATGAAAAAGAAATTATTTTTTGTTTTATTATCAGGTAGTATGTTTTTAAATTTTAATATAGTTGATGCAAAAGGAAGTACAGAAGTTACTACTTTTTCCCAGTATACTATTATTGCGAATGATGGTGGTGGTTCACCATTGGAACCAACTATTAATTGGTAATTATTAGGAATTTTATATGTTTAATTATTTTCCTAAAGAAGAAGAAATTTTAACTGATTTATATAATTTGATATTAGATAAAGAGGTTGGAATAAAAGAGAGAGAATTGTATAAGAAAGCTATTTTGTTAATTGAAAAAGAAAATGAATATTATGAAGCAGTTTTATTTCAATTAGCACCTGCTTTATCTTATTTAGCACGACAAAAAAGTATTTCTAGTAATGGTTGTATTTTTATGACTAAAATTAGTAGATTTACTAATAATTCTATAGGATTTTATTTATTTGATTCTATATTAAAAAAATAATTTGTAAAATCAAAGAAAACAGTGTAAAATATGTATATAAAGCAATTAGTTAGTATGTTGCATAGAGTAAAGACCTAAGGACTCCATTCCTTAGGTTTTTTGGTTGTATACTAAATCCGGGGCATGGAAAAATTCCAGCCCCGGATTTAGTATACAACCTTAATTCAATAAGTGTTATTATATAAGAAAAGGGAGTGACTCAAAAAACGTGATTTCGAAGAAATCAACTTTGTTGAGTCATTCCCGTTGTGCCTATAAACTCTCATACTGACTTTATATATTTTGGATTTTTAGGTCAGTCACATAGACTTATATTTTCTTGTTTAAGTATATTAATCAGCGAACCCGTTTGGATGTTTACTTTGCCATCTCCATGAATCTTCACACATACGTTTTATATCGTATTGAGCTTCCCATCCAAGTTCTTCTTTTGCTTTTGTAGCATCGGCATAACATGCTGCAATATCTCCTGCACGACGTGGAGTTATAACATAAGGTAAATCACGACCAACAGCAGCTGATGCGCTCTTAATAATATCTAGTACAGAATATCCAATTCCTGTTCCTAAGTTATAAATAGTTAATCCACTACCTTTTTCTAATTTTTTAAGAGCAGATACGTGACCGCGAGCTAAATCTACTACGTGGATGTAGTCACGTACTCCAGTACCGTCATGTGTATCAAAATCATTACCAAAAACTTGAACTTTTTCTAGTTTTCCTACAGCTACTTGCATAATATAAGGAATTAGGTTGTTTGGTACTCCTTTTGGATCTTCACCGATATCTCCACACTCATGTGCTCCGATTGGATTGAAGTAACGAAGTAATACTATATTCCATTCGTTGTCTGCTTTATAAACATCTTTTAAAATATCTTCAGTTATTAATTTAGTACGTCCGTATGGGTTAGTTACAGATAATGGGAAATCTTCTTTAATCGGTAATGTATGAGGATCTCCATAAACTGTAGCCGATGAACTGAAAATTATATTTTTACAGTTGTGTTTTTCCATAACACGGAACAAAGTAATTGTTCCAGCTATATTATTATCATAATATGCTAATGGGATTTCACAAGATTCACCAACTGCTTTTAATCCAGCGTAGTGAATAACTCCATAAATATTTCCTTCTTTTTCAAAAACTTCATTTAATTTATCTTCATCTCGAACATCAACTTCATAAAATGTTACCTTTTTACCAGTAACTCGTTCAACTACTTCTAAACTCTTTTTATTTGCGTTATATAAGTTATCAACGACAACTACTTCATTTCCATTGTTTAATAATTCTATACAAGTGTGAGACCCGATAAATCCAGCTCCACCTGTAACAAGTATTTTTTTAGTCATATTGTATTCCTTTCCATTCTGAAATATATATATATATATCATATAAGGTACATATAAGTCAATAGAAAAATGAAAATAATATGAAAAAATATGAAAAATAATCGTTATTTTTACAAATAGTTGTTGAATAGTTATTATGAGATAGGTAATGAGTAAGTTAAAAAGTAACACATATTTCACGAAAAAAAGTAAGAACTGGTAAAAAATTCAACACATTGTACTATTATAATAACGAAACATGAATACGAAGTTATAGAATTAGAAGCTTCTTATATGTGAAAGTTCTAAGGAAGAGTTTATATGCAAAAAATTTGCTAGCTAGATTTTAACAAGTTATAATTAAAGAACTATGTTGAGTAATTTGGAGGAAAACATGAAATTAGGAATTATTGGTTCTGGAATGATAGTGAAAGATTTCTTATCTTTTGCTCATGAACTTCCAGAAATTAAATTAGAAGCTATAACAGCTCGAAATATTGAAAATTTAAAAGAATTACAGTCTAAATATAATATTAAGAATATATATACTGATATTGACCTTTGCTTAGAAAATAAAGAAGTAGATACAATTTATGTTGCAGTTCCAAATAATTTGCATTATTCAGTTGCTAAGAAAGCTTTAGAAGCTGGTAAAAATGTTATTTGCGAGAAACCTTTTACCTTAAAGTATAATGAAGCTGTAGAATTATTTGAAATTGCTGAAACTAGAGGATTAATACTAATAGAAGCAATAACAAATCAATATCAAAAAAACTATCTTGATATAAAAGATAGTATTGATAACATAGGAGAAATTCGACTTGTTGAGTGTAATTTTTCCCAACTTTCTTCAAGATACGAAGCGTTTAAAAATGGAATTCTTGCTCCTGTTTTTGATAAGAGTAAAGGTGGAGGAGTGCTTGGTGATTTAAATATTTATAATATTCATTTTGTTGTCGGATTATTTGGTAAACCTAATAAAGTACATTATTCACCAAATATAGTCAATGATGTGGATACTTCTGGTATTCTTCTATTAGAATATGATAACTTTAAAGTAGTATGCATAGCAGCTAAGGATACTTTTAATAATAGTTATGTTAATATTCAAGGGGACCAAGGTATAATTAAGGTTATTGGTCCTACAAATGAAGTTCCTAATTACAGTATTCAAACAAAAGATAATTCTATAGAGGAAAATAATAATATTCATTCACATAGAATGTTTGCTGAGTTTAAAAAATTCGTTGAAGTTATAAATAATAAAGATTTTGAATTCATGAATGATCAGAAAGAACATACTTTGAACGTTATGTATATTTATGAAGAAGCGAAAAAGTTTATAGATAATTAAAAAGGAGAAAATCATATGAAAAAATTTTTTAGTAAACCATTTGGAACAGAGGAACAACCTATAGAGGAAGGAAGATATCGACTATTTTGGACTGCAGTCTGCCCATATGCACATAGAGCAGTTATAGCAAGAGAAATACTAGGATTAGATGACGCGATTAGTTTAGGGACATTGGATTATCGTCGTGGAGAAGAAGGATGGCAATTTAGTTTAGATAAAGATGGGCTAGATCCAGTTTTAAAACAATCAAAAATTAAAGATGTGTACTTAAATAGTGATTCAGATTATGAAGGACCGTATTCAGTACCAGTACTTGTTGATGTAACTACAGGAAAAGTAGTTAGAAAAGAATCAGCGGAGATACTTCATGAGTTTTCTACAGTGTTTAAACAATTACATAAAAATACTGAGGTAGATTTATATCCTGAGCATCTTGCAGGTCAAATTGATGAGTGGAATGAAAAATTTGCTGTGGCTATTAATGATGGTGTATATGGAATGGGATTTGCTGAAAGTCAAGAAAAATATGATGAGGCATTCGATAGATTCTTCGATATGATGGATGTAGTAGAGGATCGTTTATCAAATCAAAGATACTTCCATGGAAATACGATAACAGAAACAGATATTCGCTTCTATACTACTATGATTCGTTTTGATGTAGTTTATTACGGATTATATTCTGCGAATAAAAAGAGAATCGAGGAATATACTAACATTTTCAACTACTTAAAAGACTTATATCAAATACCAGGATTCGGATCTACAACAGACTTTGAAGCAATTAAGGTTGGATATTTTGTATCAGCAGGTAAAACTATTGTGCCAAAAGGACCAGAGGTAGACAAGTGGAATCAAAGTCACGATAGAGCTAGATTCGAATAAAAGTTTTATGAAAATAATTGATGTAGAAAAATATAACTTCTCTAAAGAAAAACTTTTACAGTATGGATTTAGGGAAGAAGCGGAAAAACTAATATATCGAAAAGAAATTTTAGACAGTAGTTTTTTAATAGAAATAGTATTTGTTAATAGTCAACTTTTGATAGAAGTTTATGATATAGAATTTGATGAGATTTATTCGTTGTATAGTGTAGATAGTGCTGTAGGTGAAACGGTACAAAATATTAGAGAACATGTAGAGAAACTACTAAGTTCAATATTAGGGTTAACTGATGAATCAGGAAAAATAAGTTCAGAAATCATCGACTATTGTAATAATAAATATGGTGAAAATCATGTTAATCCTTTTAAAAAACACCCAGATATATTGGCATTTGTAAATAAAAAAAATAAATGGTATGCCTTGTTTCTAGATGTAGACTATAGTAAATTGAATAAAAATACCGATATTACAACTAAAGTGAAAATTTTAAATGTAAAATATCCAACGGACAAAATTTTAGAAATTATTGATAATAAAAATATTTTCCCAGCATATCATATGAATAAAAAGCATTGGATTAGTATAGTGTTAGATAAAAATATCAAATTGGAGATAATAAAAGAATTAATCGATATTAGCTATTCTTTGGTTAAATAAAATAACAGGAACAACTAAAAATCAATTTGTAGAAATTATGATTTAGAGTTGTTCCTGTTTTTATTTATTTTAAAAAAAATAAAAAGCAGATTCTCATAAAGATAAGTTGTTGGGCCTAGCAACAGTGTTAACAATTCTTGAAATCTTTGAAAAAGTCTGCAAATAAACCACTAGGGAACGGAGTTTATATGCTCTCCTAATGTATATTCACATTATATCATGAGAAAAGAAAAAATACAAATTATGATTTAGAGTTGTTCCTTTTTCTATTTATTGTATGCAATTATCAAGAATATTATTTGGAAAATAATAGAAATAATAAAGAAAAATCCAATATAAATCCCTAACGCACCAGCTATGATATACAATATAATATTTATAATAATTAAATAATTTTTGGTGAATTTTATCAATGAGATAACAATATTAAAAATAACAGCTATTAAGAGCATAAAGTAGTGTGGTATTAGAAATGCAAGTAGCAATCCTAAACCAGCGCCAGTACTAGGACTATCAGAATGATTAATTTTTGATATTACACTTGAAAAGTATAGTATTGTTAGAGCTATATATAATATTGATGAAAGTAATGATAATCTTATAGCAAGTTTTCTTGTCATCTATAGCCATCCTTCCTCAGTAGATTTTTTTACAGCTTCTGTCCTGTTTTTGCAGTTTAATTTTGTTAGAATGTTAGAAATATAGTTTCTAATAGTTCCCTCGGATAAAAACAGTGCATTAGCAATTTCTTTATTTGATAATCCTTCTTTAATTTTTATAAGAATAATTTTTTCTTGATTTGTTAATGGATTATGACTGTTGAAAATATTTTCCATTAGTTCAGGTGAGTATTCTTTGTGCCCTGCTAAAACATTGTTAATTGTTTCCATAAGTTCATCTATTGAACGATCTTTTAGTACATAGGCATCTACGTTATTTTTTATGGCGCGTTCAAAATATCCCATACGTTTAAAAGTTGTCACAATAACAACTTTGCAATGTATGTTATTACTACGAGTATATTCTAATACCTCTAATCCTGTTGCTTCAGGCATTTCAACATCAAGTATAGCTACATCGATATTATTAGTAGAAATTAAATCTATAGCTTCTTTTCCATTTTTTGCTTGAAGTACACTTTCAACACTATCTTGCATTGATAATAATGTTGCCATTGCATCTCGTAACATACTTTGATCTTCTGCAATTAATAATCTCATAAATACCTCCATTAGTTATCTTTACTAATTGTTACTCTAATAATAGTAGGTTCTTTTTTAGAAAGTATTTCTATTTTTCCATCTACTACTTTGATTCTTTCTCTAATTGAAGCTAATTCGCTTCCTGTTATTATCTCAAAACCACAACCATTATCTTTAGCAGTAATAGTGTAGTTTTTATTACTCTCATCTAATATTATATCACATTTATTAGCTTTACTATGTTTAATAATATTATTTGTTAGTTCTTTTAGAATCATTGTAATAGTCCACTCTTGAAGCCCAATAGGTTTAGTAGTGAAATTATTATTAAGATTTAGTTGAATATCACTCATTATCATAATGTCTTGGATAATTTTAATTTCTTCTTCAACAGTTCGGTGCTTAAGTTTATTAACTATTGCACGAGTGTTATCCATTGATTCCTTACTAATTTTACTAATTTCACAAAGTTCTTTTTTGGCAGCCTCTAAATTATTTTTTTCTAAATATTTCTCTGCAAGTTCAGCTTTAAGTTTTAACATAACAAATGTATGTCCAATACTATCATGGAGATCTTGACCAATTCTATTACGCTCATTTTCAGCTAGTAAGATGTTAATATGTTCATTGTATTTAATGCGTTCATTTTTTAGCTTGTTTCTTTCATAACCACGTTTTTGTAAGAAGTACGTAATAAGACATAGGAAGTAGAAACAAAACATAATTACTTTATCACCAGTAAGTAGTGAAGTTAACGCAATATGAATCATAATTGAGTTAATTACTATAAAGAAACTTATAGATCTGTATGTAGTGTAATCATCATGAAATCTCCAAACTAGCAGATTACTTAGATAATAAGAGAATAACATATTCGTTGGATTAATATATAGTGCCATAAATGCAATATAGAAAGCTAAATAAAACCATTCTATAAAAATAATATACTTATTTTCAGTAAATAGAATAGAAATATATGAAACAATCGCCATTATAGTCAGAGGCAATATATAAAACGGATAACTACCATTAACAATATATACTAGTGGAAAAACAAAAAATACTAGTGATATAAAAAATATATAGTTAGATTTAATCTTATTTATTAATACTTTGTTCATGTTCGTCTCCTTTATTTAAGGGTATATTTTATATGATATCACAAAACTAAAGGTGTGTGAATAATGTAATCACACACCTTTAGCTTATTTAGATTCTGTTTTACGTTTAATTACTAAAGTAAGGATAATAAATCCAAAACTATAAGCAAGTAAAACTCCAAATGAAGTGAAAGAGAATACTCCATCTTTAAGATATTTATTTACAAATTCTAATAGGTTATATGTTGGAGTTACTTTAGAAATATTTTGTAACCATTCTGGGAATAAGTAAGTTGGCCACCATAATCCACCTAACATAGCTAACCCTAAATATAAAATATTTGCTAATAAACTTAATTTTTCTACTGATTGAATTAGACTTAATAATAGTCCCATTCCTAAGAAAGTAATACTACCAAGAACCATTAATACACCTGCCATAATCCATTCACGTGCACTCATATTAACATCTCTTAAAAAATGTCCAACAATAAATACTACAACGACTGATACTATAAAAGTGAAGATAATGCGAATAAAACGCGCTATATAGTATTCAGATAGTTTAATAGGTGAATTATTAATTAAGTGTAGATAGTTATTATTTTCATCTTCTCTAATAGAAACAGGTAGAGAGAAAAATGCAAAGCTTATGCTACTGAATGCAGTCATTGAAATTAACATATCTTTAATAACTCTAGTTTGAACAGTAGGATCATCAAATTGTTGCATTCCTGAAAATAATACAAAGAAGATTACTGGGAATCCTAATCCCATAATAAAGTTTGATAAATTTCTTTTAGTAAAAATAAATTCCATTTTTAAAAGTGTACCGATATTACTCATTGTCTTGTCTCCTTATTGTTCTTTAGTAGTATTAAATATACTATCAAGTAGTGTTCTGTTTTGAATTTCTAAATCATTTAAAGTACATCCTGATTTTTGTAAAGTATTCCAAATTAAATCAGTTTTTTTAGTTAAGAAGTTGAAACTATCTCGTTTTATTTCTAAGTTGTAAATTTCTGGATTGTTTTCAATAACTTCTAAATATTTAATAGGTAAAGTGAAGAATTTCTCTACTTCTTCGGCTCTCATAGCGTGTGGAGTAGTATCACGAATTAGTTCTCCTTTATTAAGAACTAATATTCTATCTGCAGTATGTTCTACTTCTTCAATATAGTGAGAAGAATAGATAATTGTTAGACCATCATTTTTTAATGTATTTACTATTTCCCAAAATCTAATACGTGTTGAAGTGTCCATTCCAGCAGTTGGTTCATCTAAAAATAGAATACTAGGTTTTCCTATTAATGAAAGTACGAAAGAAAGAAGTCTTCTTTGTCCTCCTGAAAGTTTAGATGCAAAAGTTTCTTTTAGTTTGCTATCAAATTTTAGTAAGTTGTCAATTTCTTCGTCTGATAGATGATCTTTATAAAGTTTTTTTACAAAATCAATTAATTCTTTAACTTTAAGTTTTTGAGGAACAACATTTTCTTGGGGAAGAACATTAACTAATTTTTTTAATTTATTATTTGTAGGTTGTAAGTCATTTATTTTAATGCTTCCTGAATCTATAAATTTATTACCTAAAAGACAATTCATCAATGTTGTTTTACCAGCTCCATTTGGACCTATAAGAGCTACGCAATCTCCTTTGAAAATATCGAATGAAATGTTATTTAATATTCTTTTTTTATTTATTTGTTTATTAATGTTTTTTATCTCTATAACTTTTTTTGTTTCCATTTTTGTCACCTCTTGTTTGATAATTAAATTGTACCAAAGTGCTAAGATTACTTTTAGTAGGTAATGTCATGAAGTAATATGACAAATGTCACAAAAAAAGACTTAAAAACTTGTTTTATTTAGAAACAAAGATTTTAAGTCATCCTGAATAGTTATTTCATATCTATTATTTCAATAATAATTGAATCAGTGTTATCGAGAATAGCTTTAACTACTGACTCTGCTACTTTTTCAACAGGAAGAGGATAAACTTTTTTGGAAAATGTTATACCTAATTTAGAAAAAAGTTTAATCGGGAATATATTAAAATAAGAAGAAAATCTGTCTTTACCATACATAAGGCCTGGACGTATAATAAGATAGTTTAGCTTTGAATCTACTACTAATTTTTCTCCGTTACGTTTGCTTTCTAAATATTGTTTGAAGCCTCCATTTGCAGAAAAGTAGATTAGTTTATTGATATTTTGTTTTTGGCACAGTTTAATTGTCTGTGTTACACTTTCTGTATTTAGCTTTGAATATAGCTTTTTATTTTTAATTGTTCCGATTAAATGAATGGCGATATCGTATTTTTTGTTGATTACTATATTTTCACTGTCAAAAATATCTCCCTGTATAAAAGTTGCTTCATCTATAGAGATAGAGTGGTTTTGAGATCTAGATAAATAGCTGACTTTTACATTGTATTTTTTAAATTCTTTAATTAATGCTTTTCCAACAAAACCATTGCCACCGATTAGTAGTATGTTCATATGTACCTCGAATTAAATTATTTTTCTCATTTTAAATAGTAACATAACTTAGTACCCGAGTAAATTTATTTAAACTAATGAAAAAAAGATGATATAATAGTATCAATTTAAAAAGGAGTGTGATTGAATGAAAGTAGGTTTAGTATTAGAAGGTGGAGCTATGAGAGGATTATTTACAGCAGGTGTCCTTGATGTGTTCTTAGAAAATGATATAGAAGTTACTGATATTGTTGGAGTTTCTGCGGGAACACTTTTTGGAGTAAATTATGTTTCTAAACAACCTAAAAGAGCACTACGATACAATGTTAATTATATTAATGATAAAAGATATATGAGTTTAAAAAGTTGGATAAGAACAGGTAATCTAATAAATAAAGACTTTACATACTATAAAGTTCCATTTCAACTTGATGTTTTTGATAATAAAACATTTAAAAATTCTAAGACAAATTTCTATGCTACTGTAACAAATATAGAAAACGGAGAAGCGGAGTTTATAGAAATAACAGATCCTTACAAACAAATGGAGACGTTAAGAGCAACTTCTGCTCTTCCATTTATTTCGGAAATAATTGAGATAGATGAGAAAAAGTATTTAGATGGTGGAATAGCTAATAGCATACCGATAGACTTCTTTGAAAAACAAAATTTTGATAAAATTATTGTTATACTAACAAGACCTATTACATATAGAAAGAAAAAATCAACAAGTCTACAATTTAAGTTATTTTATAAGAAATATCCGCATTTAATTGAAAAGTTGAAGAATAGATATAAAGACTATAATGAAACGGTTGAACGAATACTAGAATTAGAAAAACAAGGGAAAGTATTTGTTATACGACCAAGTGAGGATATTACTGTAAAAAGACTAGAAAAAGATACGGAAAAATTAAACTATGTCTATAACTTAGGGCTAAAAGATGGTAATAATATAATAGAAGATTTAAAACAATATATTAATAATAAAGGAGATGTTTAAAATGGATGAACAAATAAAAATAAATCCAGATGATTTTGAAAAAAAATCTAAAGATGAACTAAAAAAAGAATTATCTGATTTAGAATATGCAGTTACTATGGAAAGTGCAACTGAGAGTCCGTATACTGGACAATATTGGGATAGTTTTGAAGAAGGAGTATATGTAGATATAACAACAGGTGAACCATTATTTTCTTCAAAAGATAAATTTAAATCTCATTGCGGGTGGCCAAGTTTCTCAAAACCAATTGAAAGTGAAGTCACTAGGTACTATAAAGATAATTCGCATCTAGTGGAAAGAATTGAAGTTAGAAGTAGAGTGGGAGATGCTCATTTAGGACACGTATTTCCAGATGGTCCAAGTGAACTGGGAGGGCTTAGATATTGTATAAATAGTGCTTCGATAAGGTTTATTAAGAAGGAAGATTTAGAAAAAGAGGGTTATGGAAATTTATCAAATTTATTTGATAAATAGAAAATTAAAGAGGTAAACGATACCATCTATCATTTACCTCTTATTTTTTGTAAAAAAATATGATATTTTTTATATATGTCTACCAAATATATTCAATATAAATAATTACAGTATAATAACAGATTTCTTAGAGATATAAAATATCTATAGAAAAACAAATGGCTAAAGTTAACGTTTTCATTGTTTTTGCAATTAGGTTTTCAAAAATACACAGTAATATTTTACTATTAATTAAATAGAGAATTCAGAATTCATATTTACTGTATTAGTACTAGAGTTCACAAATTGTACACAATTTGAATAAGAAAAATATTGTCTTAGTAATATGTATGCGGTACACTAAGAGTGTAACAAATAGTTTAATTAATAAATTTATTTATCACATATATAATAAAAAATTTTAAGGAGTGACATTAATATGACAACAGTTGCAGAAAAAAAAGCATTCGTTGGTGGTAAATGGCAAACAGAGGTAGATTTAGTAGATTTCATTAAATCTAACTATACTGAATATAGAGGAGATGCATCTTTCCTTGCAGGACCAACTGAAGCAACTACTAAATTAGTAGAAAAATTCAATGATTTAATGCGTCAAGAACGTTTAGCTGGTGGAACATTAGATATGGATACTAGTATTCCTTCAACTATCTTATCTCACGGACCTGGATACATTGAAAAAGATTTAGAACAAGTTGTTGGGTTACAAACTGATAAACCACTTAAACGTGCGTTAATGACATTCGGTGGTATTAACATGGCTGTTAACAGCTGTAAAGCATACGGATACGAAGTAGACGAAGAAGTTATTAAAATCTTCACTGACTATCGTAAAACTCACAACCAAGGTGTATTCGATGCATATACTCCAGAAATGCGTTTAGTAAGAAAATCTGGTGTAATCACTGGTCTTCCAGATGCATACGGACGTGGTCGTATTATCGGGGACTATCGTCGTGTAGCTTTATATGGTGTTGACCAACTTATCGCTTGGAAAAAAGAAGACTTAGCTCAAATCGGAGCTGACGGTGTTATGACTGAACACGTTATTCGTGACCGTGAAGAAGTTAACGAACAAATTCGTGCTTTAGGTGAATTAAAAGAATTAGCTAAAATCTACGGATTCGACATTTCTGAACCAGCTACTACAGCTAAAGAAGCTGTTCAATGGTTATACTTCGGTTACTTAGCAGCTATCAAACAACAAAACGGTGCTGCAATGTCAATCGGTAACATTGCTACATTCTTAGATATTTATATCGAAAGAGATTTACAAGATGGAACAATTAACGAGTCTCAAGCTCAAGAATTAATTGACCACTTAGTATTAAAATTACGTTGCGTTAAATTCGCTCGTACTCCAGAATATAACCAATTATTCTCTGGTGACCCAATTTGGGCTACATTAATCGTAGGTGAAATGTTAGACGCTGAAAGATCATTAGTAACTAAAACTGACTTCCGTTTCATCCACACATTAGATAACATGGGTAACTCTCCAGAACCAAACTTAACTATCCTTTGGTCTAGTAAATTACCAACTGGATTCAAAGAATTCTGTTCTGAATCTTCAATTAACCACAGTGCTATTCAATATGAAAGTGATGAATTATTAGCAGACTTCTTAGGAACTTGTGATAAATCTATCGCTTGTTGTGTAAGTGGTATGACTACTGGTAAAGATATGCAATTCTTCGGAGCTCGTGCTAACTTAGCAAAAGCTTTACTATACACAATCAACGGTGGACGTGATGAAAAATTAGGAATCCAAGTTGGACCTAAAACAGAACCTCTACGTGGTGTATTAAACTACGATGAAGTTTGGGCTAAATTCGATGTATTCATGGAATGGTTATGTAAACTATACATCAATACATTAAACGTAATCCACTACATGCACGATAAATATTCTTACGAAAGCTTAGAAATGGCATTACACGATACTAAAGTTAGAAGATTCATGGCAACTGGTATCGCTGGATTCTCAGTAGCAGTGGATAGTTTATCAGCTATTAAATATGCTAAAGTAACTCCAATCGAAGATGAAACTGGATTAGCTGTAGACTACAAAGTTGAAGGTGAATTCCCAACATTCGGTAACAACGATGACCGTGCAGACGAAATCGCTGTTGAATTACTAAAAACATTCATGACTAAACTTAAAAAACACCCAACTTACCGTGCAGATGAAACTACAACATCTATCTTAACTATTACTTCTAACGTAGTATACGGTAAAAAAACTGGTAACACTCCAGATGGACGTCGCGCAGGAGAACCATTCTCTCCAGGTGCTAACCCAATGAACGGACGTGACCAAAGTGGAGCTCTAGCTTGCTTAAGCTCAGTAGCTAAATTACCATATGAATACAGCCGTGATGGAATCAGCTTAACTGCTGCATTTACACCAAGCTCATTAGGTAAAACTAAACAAGACCAAATCAAAAACTTAACAGCAATGATGGATGGATACTTCAAAAAAGGTGGTTACCACTTAAATACTAACGTATTCAATAAAGAAACATTACTTAAAGTTATTGAATCTCCAGAAGATTATCCAAACTTCACAATTCGTGTATCAGGATACGCTGTACGTCTAATCAGTTTAACTCCAGAACAACAACGTGACGTATTAAGCCGTACAATGCACCAATTCATGTAATTAAGTGAATAAATAGTAAGAAGGTGGAGGCTACAGGCCTCCACTTTTTTAGATTAATTAGGTAGTAAATAATACTATAAAAGTGTTTACAAAATAGCGATGTATACGTTATAATTAAACTATAAATAGCAGAAGGAGGAGATCGCATATGGAAATGGAAAAAGTAAAAGTGAATTCTGCAGAAGAGAAAAAAGAATTAACAGCAAATGTTCACTCAGTTGAATCTTTTGGTAATGTAGACGGTCCTGGAATAAGATATGTAGTATTCTTCCAAGGATGTATGTTAAGATGTAAATACTGCCATAATCCAGATACATGGAAAATGCATAATCCTGATGCTAAAGTTATGACAGTAGATCAATTAACAAGAGAGATAGTAAAATATCGTGATTTCTTTGAAGCTAGTGAAGGCGGAGGAGTAACGGTAAGTGGCGGAGAGTCATTACTACAAATCGATTTTGTTTTAGAGCTTTTTAGAGAATTGAAAAAAATTGGTATTAATACTTGTGTTGATACATGCGGTGGTTTCTATGTAAATGCTCCAAGCATGAATGAAAAAGTATTAGAATTGATATCTCTAACTGATTTGTTCTTAGTTGATATTAAACATATTGATGATGAACACCATATGCGTTTAACTAAACGTACAAATAAAAATATTATTCAATTTACTAATTTCTTAAGTGAACATGGAGCTAAAATGTGGATTAGACACGTGCTTGTTCCAAAATGGACAGATGATGATTATTATTTAAAAAAATTACGTGAATATATTGATACATTACATGGTGTTGAGCGTGTAGAAGTATTACCTTACCATGATATGGCTAAATTCAAATATAAAGAACTAGGAATAGATTATGAATTAAATGATATTAATCCACCTACAAAAGATAGAATAAAAAATGCTATCGAGATTCTAGGTGCTCGTGATGATGTTAGTTAATTGATGATGTTAGTTAATTAATATAGGAGATTAGAAAATAATTTACATGAGTTATTTCTCTAATCTCTTATTATATTTAAATCAAAGACGACTAAAAGCTAAGTTGCTATTAGTCGTCTTTATGAATTTTATTATTGAGCTGAAGTATTTCCTTCTAGCATTGATTTAATGTATGCTTCAACATCGCTGTTGCTTGATTTAACATTATACTCTTCGAATAATTTTTTAAGAGCTTTACTTACGATTGTGCTATCTTTTTTAACAGCTTCTTCAGCAGCTTTTTCAGCTAATGCTGGTTTTAATTCGTCGAATGATGAGTCTTTTTCATCTAATACTTTAATAATGTGATATCCAAATGAAGTTTTTACAACATCTGATATTTTATCTTTACTTAATGAGTATGCTGCATCTTTAAATTCTTTAACAAATGAATTATCTTCTTTAGAAGACCATCCTAAGTCTCCTCCGTTAGAAGCGTTAGCAGTATCGTTAGAATTTTCTTTTGCTAATGTAGCAAAATCTCCACCATCTTTAAGTTTTTTAAGTACTTCTTCTGCTTTTTTCTTAGCTTCTTCATCACTTAATCCATTTGGATTTGATTCACTTTTAACACTTATAAGAATGTGAGCTAAGTGATATTGGTGTTTATTTTTTTCATAGCTTTCTTTAAGTTTGTCATCGTTAGTTCCAGCGTAGTCGTTAATTAATAATGTTTGAGCAGCTTTAACTTTTAGACCGTCTTTATATTTATCAAGAGTGAATCCTTGTTGTTTTAAAAGTTGTTCAAATTTATCTTTACCACCGTATTGTTCTTGAGCTTTTTGAAGTTGCTCATCGATAGTTTTTTGATCGATTTTATTTTTATATTTGTCTAAAAGTACTTTTTGAATCATCATACTAGTAGCTGTTTTTGAAAGTTGACTAGCCCCAATACTTTCTACGATATCTTTTTCTGTTACATCTCCTGCTTTACTAGAAATATATTTTGTTCCTCCAGTAGAGCATCCTGCTAAACCTATAACTGATATACTAAGAGCTATAGGTAAAATAGCTTTTTTAAATTTCTTCATTAAATTTTGTCCTCCTATGTGTACATATGTATTAATATATCATATTTTTTAATATAAAACAACTAAAGAATCGGTGAAATCAACCTTGCAAAGGCTTCTTTAATTCTTATTAGTAAACTTCTTTGTTGATATTTTTCAAAAGAAACTAGTGAAGACTTTTCTATATCTTTTAAGAAAAGATGTCTAAATTCTTTTGTAGTTTTATAGTCATACATAAATGCATTAAGTTCAAAGTTTAGTTTGAAACTTCTATAATCGAAGTTTGCACTTCCTAAACTTGAGACTTCATCATCGATGATAATCATCTTTGTATGAATAAATCCATTTTCGTAAATATATGTTTTCGCACCTAATTCAGCTAATTCTCCAATAAATGAGTATGTTGCCCAATAAACAAACATATGATCAGGTTTATTAGGTACCATAATTCTAACATCAATTCCGGATAATATTGCCATTTTTAATGCATCCATAACACTTTCATCAGGAATGAAGTAGGGTGACTGAATATAGATGTATTTTTTTGCTCTCGAAATCATATATAGATAGCTATATTTGATTTTTTGAAGTTTATTATCAGGGCCACTAGAAACTAATTGAATTGGTAAATAATTATCAACAGGTGTTGAAATATGATCAGAAGTTAATTCTAGTTGTTCTGTTTTTTTAGTTGACTGTGAATTCCAGTCATCTATAAAACGATACTCCAAAGATCCTACAGCTTCTCCTTCAATTCGAAGATGTGTATCTCGCCAGTATCCAAATTTTTTATCTAATCCTAGATATTCATCCCCAACGTTAAATCCACCAGTATAACCAATATTACCATCTATTGTAACTATTTTTCTATGATTTCTGTAATTCATACGAAAATTAATCAGTGGAAGTTTTGATTTAAAGAATTGTTTTATTTTTGCATTGTTTTTAGTAAGTTTTCTTAATGAAGAAATACTTAATTTTCTTGAACCAATATCATCATAAAGAATATATACATCTACACCTTCTAGAAGTTTTTGTTCTAGTAGGTGAAAGAGTTGTTTACCGATTCCATCTTTTTTTAAGATATAATATTGAATATGAATATAGCTTTTAGCATTTTTAATATCTTCAAATAATAATCTAAATTTTTCTTTTCCATCTGTAATAATTTGTATTTTATTATTTTTTGACAAGAATGATTTATCTGTTTCAAAATTTAATTCTATTAGATTTCTATGTTTGTGTATTACTTGTTCATTTTTTGAGATTTCATAAGGAGTTTCCCTTTTCAATAGATTTTGTTGATATTTTATCTTCTCATCATCTGAAAAAGGAAAGATTTTTTCCCTATATATAGGTCTTCCAAATATTAAATAAAGAACAAAACCTAGGTATGGAAATAGAAATAGAACTAATATCCATGCCCAAGAAGACGTAGTAGTCTGATATTCTATAAAAACAATAGAAAATGCTAATAAAGTATTTATTATTAAAAATATAGTTAATACAATATCAAAGTTTATATCGTTAAAAATAGAAGTTATATAGTAAAAAACACTTGAAATATCAATGTTTAATAATTGTAAATTAATATAATTCATAATATACCACTCCTAATTTAATAGTACCTTAAAATATATTAAAAGTCTATTAATAATATTTACGTAAATAGTGATTTTTCTTTCTACTAATAATATATAATTAACGCTAATATAAGATGGACTATTTATTTCTGAATGTATGCGGATTAGTAATAGTTAAAATTATTGATTAATTTTTGTGATATGAGTTGAATTTTTATGAATTTATATTATAATGGAATAGAGAACAAAAAAGGAGAATGTTATGCCTAATAATATTTTAGAAGAATTAAAAACGAAATTTGAAGATTTTGCAAGCGAGTTAGAAAATATTGAACCTGAAAAAGTTGATTTAACTCAAATTGATAGATTAATTGCATTAGTAGAAGAATTAGATAACGAAATTAAAACTATAAAATAATAGTAGAATTGGATAAGCTGAAGTGGGAGTGTTTTGCTTTTACTCAGCTTATCTTTATGAATGAGGATACGATGAAAAATAAAAACGGTAAAAAACTAAACGTCTTACTTACAATTAAGAAAATAGGAATTAATGGTGAGGGGATAGGATATTATAAAAAGAAAATTACTTTCGTAAAAGGTGCACTACCTGACGAAGTTATAGTTTGTGAAATAGTTGAGGAAACACCAAAATATATTATTGGTAAACTTGTTAAAGTAAAAGAACCTAGTCCGCATAGAGTAGAAATCAAAAGAGAATATGCTGAGAGTGGAGCTTATGGTTTAGCTCATGTTAGCTATGAAAAACAACTTGAATATAAACGTACAATTTTGTTAGATGCTTTTGATAAATACTACAGACTACCAAAACCTGACAAGTTAGTATTAAAAACATTAGCGAGTCCTGTAACAGAAGGGTATCGTAATAAAAATCAATTTCCACTAGCTGTTAGAAATGGGCGAGTTATTGCAGGGTTATATAAAGAAGGTTCTAACGATTTAGTTGAAATTAATGAAGATTTAGCATTACATGAGAATGGTAATAAAATAACAAACCTAGCTAAGAAGTTACTAGGAAAATATAAAGTAGAGATTTCTACAAATAAAAAGAATTACGGTGTGAAATATATTGCAACAAGAACTTCATTTTATAATGGGGATGTTCAAGTAACCTTCGTTGCTAATACTGATAAGATTAAGAACATGGATAAGGTCGTTAATGAACTTAAGCGTGAAAGAATCGTTAAAAGTATAATACTAAATATCACAAATGACAAAGATCACCTGGTAATGGGAACAGAAAGTGTTACTTTATATGGTTCAGATTATATCGTTGAAAAAATTGGTGATATTAAATACGAACTTTCAGCTAAGTCATTCTTCCAATTAAATCCACCGGCAACAAAAAAACTTTATGATAAAGTAGTTGAGTTTGCTGCACTAAAAGAAACAGATGTTGTATTAGATGCTTTCTGTGGAGTTGGAACAATTGGACAATATGTTAGCCGTAATTGTAAAGAAGTGTACGGAGTTGATATTATTCCAGCTGCGATTGAAGATGCTAATGATAATGTTAAATTAAACAACTTAACAAACTGTACTTATGTTGCAGGAGATGCTAATAAAATAGTTCCACGTTGGAAGAAAAAAGGAATCAACTTTGATGTGGCGATAGTAGATCCACCGCGTGTAGGTCTTGGACCATTAGCCAAAAACTTATTAGCAGTTGATGCTAAGAAAATTGTTTATGTGAGCTGTAATCCATCTACATTAGCACGTGACTTGAAAGTTCTAACAAGAAAATATAAAATTAGACGTATTCAACCAGTAGACATGTTCCCAGGAACAGCGGCAGTTGAAGCAGTAGTTGAATTAATTAGAAAATAATTTCTAGAGGAAAAATATGGATAGTTTTGAACAATTAAAAAAAGAAATAATGGAAGATAGTGATAATAAAAAATACACAGATGAAGGAATAGAACCTTTATTTTCTACACCTAGTACAGCAAAAATATTAATCGTAGGTCAAGCGCCTGGTATTAAAGCTCAAGAGAGTAAGATTTTCTTCAATGATAAAAGTGGAGTTAAACTTCGTGAGTGGATGGGAATAGATGATGAGATGTTTTATAAATCTGGTTTAATAGGTGTAGTACCGATGGATTTCTATTATCCTGGTAAAGGTAAGAGTGGTGATTTACCACCAAGAAAAAACTTTGCAAAAAAATGGCATGATAAAGTTTTAGAACTTATGCCTAATCTTGAACTTATTATTCTTGTAGGAAAATACGCACAAGATTATTACTTGGGAAATGAGAAACAACAAAATCTAACGGAAACTGTATTTAATTATAAACAGTACTTACCACGTTATTTTCCAATTGTTCATCCATCTCCATTGAATTTTCGTTGGCATAGTAAAAATCCATGGTTTATCAAAGAAGTAGTACCAGAATTACAAAAAAGGGTGAAGGAAATATTACAGAAATAAATCATTAAAAAATAAAGACTGAGGTAACTTGAAGATTTCTATGAAATCATGATTTCGAGTTACCTCAGTCTCTTTAATTTTCTATTATTTCAAATCTAGTCTGCTCACCATAATATATAAGCAGTGAAGATAGTATTGTTTTTAACTGTTCTAAATTATCTGTTTTTAAATTAATTTCCGCCTTACCAGAGATTACATTAAAAGCATCTCCACTTCTTACGGAAATAATCTCAATGTTTTTGTATTTTGTAGTTTTTCTAATAAATTCACCAGCAATAACTGTTGTATCAATGGCTTCATGAGGTTCAGCACCGTGTCCGCCTTTACCGTAAATAGTAACTAAATATGTATTCATATCTATTGTTCCCCCTTAAGATTTTTTATTACATTAGCGGAATCAAATGCTAGCGTTAAGAATATTGAAGCGGTTTGTTTCATTACTTCTTCTTCAAAATCAAAATTTTGATGGTGATGTGGATATTTAGCGAAGGTAGAATTCCCTGCACCAATTAAGAAAAATCCTCCGGGAACTTCTTCAACATAATATGCAAAATCTTCTCCAATCATAAGCGGTTCAATTTCCATCTGCTTAATATCTGGAAGAATCTTAGAAGTTGCTTTTTTTATTTCTATTGTTCCTTTTTTGTGGTTTATAAGAGGTGGGTATCCACCATAATAAATAAATTCTATATTGGTACTAGAATATTCATTTTCTAGAGCTTTACATAAATTCTGAAGCTTAGTTAGTACCATTTTATGAAGTTCTTTATTGAAATGTCTTATCGTACCAGTAATACTTGCTTCTTTAATAGAGCTTTCAAGTTTTCCTAAAGTAATGACAAGTGTTTCCCTTGGTTTTGAAAATCGTGAAACTATGTGTTGAGTCATACTAACAAATTCAGCAGCAATAATATTTGCATTTTCCTTAGTATTAATTTTCACTTCAAATCTGTCTGCAGCTGCACATAGTTCTCTATAACTATATCCTAAAGTTCCAAGTGGAAGTGGTGTCCAAAGATGCGCTCCAAATATTGCATCGACTCCTTGTAAGCAACCAGCATCAATCATTGGTTTTGCTCCACCTGGAGCTTGTTCTTCTCCATATTGGAAAACTGCGACAACATCGTGTGGAAGTTCTTCTTGATACTGCGTTAAAACTTTACACGTTGCAAGTAATACTGTTGTATGTCCATCATGGCCACAAGCATGCATTACGTTGGGAATAGTAGATTTATACGGAGTATCTTTCGCATCGTTTATAGGAAGAGCATCAAAATCTGCTCGAAAAGCGATTGTTTTTGAAGAATCTTGTCCCTTAATTCTTGCGACTATACCATTTAAGCCGACTTTTGTTTTAATATCAGTAATACCAATTTTTTCTAAATATTCTTTAATGAATCTCGCTGTATTTTTTTCGTTAAATGAAACTTCAGGATGCATATGCATATAGCGACGAAGTTCAATCATTTCTGGATAAAATTTTTCAAGTTCATCTTGTATAATTTTTTCAATCATAAAAACCTCCAGATTACTTTTATAAATTATAAATACAATTATAGCATAAATGTTTTGAAAAATAGAGAATTGTTAAAGAAAATGTTTTCAATTATTTTTTATTTTTGATATAATATGAGTGAAATAGATACTAATAAAACTCAATTCGGGGGTGGGAGCATGGATACATTAGATTAATAGATATATTATTAAAAAGGAGTTAATGTATGCAAATATTAAATATTAAAAACATAGAGTTTGAAAAACAAGGGAAAATATTATTTAAAATAGAAAAACTGAGTATAAATACTGGTGAAATTATTGGTTTAATAGGTAAAAATGGTTCAGGAAAGACAACTCTGTTAAAATATATAGATGACTTGCTTAAAGATGAAAATAACATTTCATTAGAATTTTTAGAATTTGGAGAAAATTCTCTTCTTAAAAAAAGTGGAGGAGAAGTTGTTGTAAACAAGATTAGAAGTAGCTTATTATCGAATGTTGAGCTATATTTACTTGATGAGCCATCAACATACTTAGATTATAATAATGCTAACAAAATAGCTAATCTTATAAAAAGAACTCCAGCAACTTTTTGTATAGCAAGTCACGATAGAAATTTTCTAAATAATGTTTGTACTAAGTTATGGATAATCGAAAATAATACAGTGAGAGAATTTAATGGGAATTATCATGAGTACAAGTTTCAAGAAGAAATTAAAACTTCTGAATATGAAGCTGAACTACAAAAGTACAATAAAGAAGCTAAGAAGATAAAGAAAAGCATCCAAGAGATGAAAGAGGAACAGGGGAAAAAATCTGGAAAGCCAAAGAACATGAGTGGGTCAGATTATAGAATTATAAGTGTAAAAAATAAAATTTCAAAAAACGAAAAGAGATTACAGAAAAAAATATCAAGACAAGAAGATAAGTTGCAGGCTAATATTAAACCTAAGCCGTTAAAAGATAAGTATGATATTGAATTTTTAGAGATATTTAAGGAAACTCATAAGACGAGTTTTTGTATTGATGCGAAAAGCTGTGAAATAGATGGGAAGTTTCTCTGGTCATCACCTGGTTTTACTTTTTCTAGTGGTGATAAGATTTTAATTAAAGGAAAAAATGGTTCAGGGAAAACTACTTTTCTAAAATATGTGAAAGAGTCTATTCCTTGTTCTTTGCAAGTAGCATATTTTGAACAAAATAACTTCGATATTTTTAAAGAAGAAAAAACATTGTTTGAATTTGTGAAAGAATCTACTACACTAGATGATATAGAACTTAGGAATATACTAGCTTTACTAAATTTTAGAGGAGATGATATCAATAAGAAGATATCAGTTTTAAGCAAAGGGGAGAAAGTTAAACTTTATTTTGTAAGTTTACTTTTTAGAAAAACAGACGTACTGTTATTAGATGAGATAACTAACTTCTTAGATGTTGTTGCGATAGAAGCGGTAGAGAAGATATTAAAGAAATATCCTGGTATACTAATTATGGTGAGTCACGATATGGAATTTATCGATAATGTTGCAACTAAGGTTATAAATATTACGAATAAAGAAGTTTTAAAATTTGAGTAAATTAGAAGTTGATATAATATTTAGGAGAAAAATTATGATAAAAATTATTATAGCTGCATTCTTAATATTAGGTTTCGTATCAGTCGTGGTTGCTAGTGCGAGATGGAAAGAAAAGGATGAGGATGAATAAAAAGAAAAGTGGATTATTGGAGACATTTAAATGCTCCAATAATCCATTATACATTTGACAAATCTCTTATTATGGTATATAATATTGATAATTTGAATAACACATCTTTAATGTGATCCAGAGAGGTCAGCAAAGATTTATTAATTGGAAAACCAAGTTTATTTATGCTGTCCTGCTCAATAGAGTAGGCTATTTTTTTGAGGTGAAGTATGAAAAAACGAATTCTTTTCGACGAAACAATGATTTCTAGAATGATTACTAGAATTGCGAATGAAATTATCGAACAAAACAAATTAGATGATATTGTTTTAGTAGGTATTCAAACTAGAGGGATTCATATCGCCAAAAGATTAAAACAAAAAATCAAAGAAATTGAAAATACTAATATTCCAGTAGAAACACTTGATATAAAATTTTATCGTGATGATTTAGAAAAAATAAGTGACGAACCTGAAATAAAAGTTCCACGTTTTAAACTTGATTTGACTAACAAAGTTGTAATTATTGTAGATGATGTTCTTTATACAGGAAGAACGGTAAGAGCAGCGATAGATGCTATTATGGATGCTAGTCGTCCAAAAGCAATTCGACTTGCGATTCTTGTAGATAGGGGACATAGAGAACTGCCAATTAGAGCAGATCATATTGGAAAAAATATTCCTACTTCAAGAAAAGAAAATGTACAAGTTCATTTAAATGAAGTAGATGATGTTGAAGAAATATTATTAATTTAAATATAAAATCTTTTTAAGGTAGTCCAGAGAGGCTAACAAGGGATTGAATTTAAAGTTTATACTTTATTTGAGGATAGCTATATTTAGGTATAACTATGCCCAGATAATAACTTGAATTTAATAGTTGATGAACAGTCATACCTTGTAGCCAAATGGATACAAGGTATTTTTTTATACAAAATGGAGGAAGCACTATGAGAAATATAGTAAAAATGTCAGACTTAACAAATGAAGAAGTTTATCAGCTGATAGAAAGAGCTTTAGAGTTGAAAAATGGTAAGCAGGTAGAACCAAGAGAAGATCTATATGTAGCGAACCTATTTTTTGAAAACTCAACTAGAACAAAACATAGTTTTGAGGTAGCTGAACACAAACATAGATTAAATGTTATAAACTTCGAGGCTTCAACTTCGTCAGTAAATAAAGGTGAAACTTTATACGATACTTGTAAAACGTTAGAAATGTTAGGTTGTAACATGTTGGTTATTAGACATGGTCAAGACGCTTACTATAATGAACTGACTAATTTAAATATTCCGATTTTAAGTGGAGGAGATGGAAGTGGAGAACATCCAAGCCAATGTTTACTTGACTTAATGACAATGTATGAGAAATTCGGAACGTTCGAAAATCTTAATGTTATTATTGCTGGAGATATTAAAAATTCTCGAGTGGCAAGAAGTAACTACAACATGCTTACTAGATTAGGCGCGAGAGTAAGATTTGTTTGTCCTGATATTTTCAAGGATGATACACTTGGAGAAGTAGTAGACTTTGATAAAGTAGTTGGAGAAGTTGATGTTTGTATGTTGCTAAGAGTTCAACATGAAAGACATGACTCTAAGATGGGACTAAGTAAAGATGAATATCATAATAACTTTGGATTAACTAAAGAGCGCTATGAAAGATTAAAAGAATCAGCAATAGTGATGCATCCGGCACCTGTTAATAGAGATATGGAAATAGCTTCGGAACTAGTTGAAGCACCTAAATCAGTAATCTTTGAACAGATGAAAAATGGGATGTTCATGAGACAGGCAATGATAGAAAAAATAATTAAAGATAATAATTTATAAAGAGGAGAAGTATATGTTACTTTTAAAAAACGGTAAAATTTTAGAAAATGGTGTATTAGTAGAAAGAGATATTTTAGTTGAAGATAAAAAAATCGTAAAAATATCTGAGAATATCGAAGAGAGTGGAGCTAGGGTATTAGACTTAGAAGGGAAATTCGTTTCACCAGGATTTATAGATGTTCACGTACACTGGAGAGAGCCAGGGTTTGAATACAAAGAAAACATTTATCATGCTTCAAGAGCAGCAGCTCGTGGTGGATTTACTACAGCAATGCCAATGCCGAACTTAAATCCAGTACCAGATAACTATGAGAACCTAAAATTACAATTAGATATTATCGAACGTGATTCAGTAATTAGAGCAATACCATTTGGAGCTATAACAAAAGGTGAAGAAGGAAAAGAATATGCTGATTTCGAAGAATTAGCTGAGCATGTGTTTGCCTTTAGTGATGACGGTAGAGGAGTACAAGATGCTAACATGATGTATGAATCTATGATGGTTGCTGCTAAATTAAATAAAGCAATCGTAGCTCACTGTGAAGATAACTCATTAATCCGCGGAGGATGCATGCACTGTGGACGTAGAAGTCGTGAATTAGACTTACCAGGAATTCCTTCAGTATGTGAAAGTGTTCAGATTGCACGTGATGTTCTTTTAGCTGAAGCAGCAGGATGTCACTACCACGTTTGTCACGTATCTACTAAAGAATCAGTAAGGGTAGTAAGAGAAGCGAAGGCAGCAGGAATTAAAGTAACTTGTGAAGTGTGTCCTCACCACCTAATAAGTGATGAAATGGATATCCCAGAAGATAACGGAATGTGGAAAATGAATCCACCGCTAAGAGCACGTGAAGATAGAAATGCTCTTATCGCTGGTTTATTAGATGGAACAATCGATGTAATAGCAACAGACCACGCTCCACATGCTACTCATGAGAAAGACTTATCAATGAGAAAAGCTGCATTTGGAATTGTAGGAAGTGAAACAGCATTCAGTCAACTTTATACGAAGTTTGTAAAAACTGGAGTATTCTCACTAGATTTACTAGTTAAGTTAATGACGGAAAAAGTTGCAGATACTTTCGACTTACCATATGGACGTTTAGAAGAAGGTGGTTATGCAGACTTAGTAGTAATTGACTTAGAAAAATCACTGAAAATTGATCCAGAAAAATTCTTATCTAAAGGTAGAAACACACCGTACGTAGGAGAAGAAATTTATGGAATCCCAGTACTAACATTATGCGAAGGTCAAGTTGCATACAAAGATAGTGAAGTATTTGAAGTTTAAAAAATAAAAAACTTAGAAAGAGAGAACAAAGATGTACAGTTACGATAGACAACTAATTTTAGAAGATGGAACAGTATATAAAGGATATGGATTCGGTGCTAACAAAGCACTAGCAGGAGAGGTAGTATTTAACACAGGTATGACTGGATATCAAGAAACACTATCAGATCCATCATACAATGGACAAATAGTAACATTTACTTATCCATTAATCGGAAACTACGGAATCAATAGAGATGACTTTGAGACAATTAATCCAAGTATTAAAGGGCTTATCGTTAGGGAAGTTTGTAAAAAACCTTCTAACTTTAGAACGGAATACAGTTTAGATGAAGTGTTAAAAGAACTTAACATTCCAGGAATTTCAGGAATCGATACACGTAGTTTAACAAGAAAAATAAGAGAACACGGTACAATCAAAGGAATAATCACAGACCTTTGTATGGATCCAGAAGAACAATTAGAAAATCTTAGAAAAACTGATTTACCAACGAACCAAATTGAACAAGTTTCAACGCAAAAAGCTTTCTTATCTTCAGGAAATGGATATAGAGTAGTACTAGTGGACTTTGGTATGAAATCAGGGATACTAAGAGAACTTAATGAACGTAATTGTGACATCGTTGTAGTACCTCATAATGTAACTGCTGCGGAAATCTTCAGACTTAATCCAGATGGAATTATGTTAAGTAATGGACCTGGGGATCCAGAAGATGTGCCAGAAACAATCGAGATGCTTAAAGAAGTTATGCCGAAAATCCCAGTTTTTGGAATTTGTATGGGGCACCAACTTATTGCACTAGCATCTGGAGCGAAAACATATAAACTTAAATTCGGACACCGTGGAGCTAACCACCCAGTTAAAAACTTAATAACTGGAAAAGTTGATATTACTTCACAAAACCATGGTTTCAGTGTAGATATCGAATCATTAAAAGATACAGATTTAGAGCTTACACACTTATCAGTGAATGATAAAACATGTGAAGGAGTACGTCATAAAAAATACCCAGTATTTTCAGTACAATATCATCCAGAAGCATCACCAGGACCACACGATCCTAACTACTTATTCGATCAGTTTATAGATTATATGAGAGAATTTAAAGAAAATAAATAGGAAATAACCTGAGAAATTATAGAGTATCGATGCAAAATTAAGGAGAATAAAAATGCCAAAACGTAATGATATAAAAACAATACTAGTAATAGGATCTGGACCAATTACAATAGGTCAAGCAGCAGAGTTTGACTATGCTGGGACTCAAGCGTGTCTGTCTTTAAGAGAAGAAGGGTATGAAGTTATCTTAGTTAACTCTAACCCAGCGACAATAATGACTGATAAAGAAATTGCAGATAAAGTTTATATGGAACCTTTAACTCTTGAGTTTGTAAGTAAAATTATCAGAAAAGAAAGACCTGATGCATTACTTCCAACATTAGGAGGACAAGTGGGGCTTAACCTTGCGGTAGAGCTGCACAAAAGTGGAATCTTAGATAAATACGGAGTTGAATTACTAGGAACGAAATTAAGTTCAATCGAACAAGCAGAGGATAGAGAATTATTCCGTGATCTTATGAATGAACTTAATGAACCAGTTCCAGAATCAGCGATAATTACAACTTTAGATGAAGCGAGAGAATTCGTTGCTGAAATAGGATATCCAGTAATTGTTCGTCCTGCCTTCACGATGGGAGGAACAGGTGGAGGTATCTGTTACGATGAGAAAGATTTAGAAGAAATAGTAAGTAGTGGATTACACTATTCACCAGTTACTCAATGTTTATTAGAAAAATCTATCGCAGGATTTAAAGAAATTGAATACGAAGTAATGCGTGACTCTAACGATACAGCAATTGTTGTATGTAACATGGAAAACATTGATCCTGTAGGAATTCACACAGGGGATTCAGTAGTAGTAGCACCTTCTCAAACATTAACAGACAGAGAGTACCACATGCTACGTAATGTATCATTAAAAATTATTAGAGCTTTAAAAATTGAAGGTGGATGTAACGTACAACTTGCACTGGATCCAAATTCATTCAAATACTATATTATCGAAGTTAACCCAAGGGTATCACGTTCATCAGCTCTAGCTTCAAAAGCAACAGGATATCCAATCGCGAAAATTGCAGCGAAAATTGCTGTAGGTTTAACACTTGATGAAATTATAAACCCAGTTACACAAAACTCATATGCTTGTTTCGAACCGACACTTGACTACGTAGTAAGTAAAATTCCACGTTTCCCATTTGATAAATTTGAAAATGCGGATAGAAAACTAGGAACACAAATGAAAGCTACCGGTGAAGTAATGGCGATGGGTAGAACTTATGAAGAAAGTTTACTAAAAGCTATTCGTTCACTAGAATATGGGGTGCACCACCTTGGGCTACCAAACGGGGATGATTTTACATTAGAAGAAATTATTGACAAGATTAAACAAGCTGGAGATGAAAGATTATTCTTTATCGGAGAAGCTTTAAGACGTGGACAAAGCACAAAAGATATTCACGATATTACAAAAATTGATATGTTCTTCTTAGAAAAAATGCAAAATATCATCGATATTGAGCATGAATTAAAAGACAATGTTGGAAATGTAGATTTACTAGAATATGCTAAAAAATACGGATTCTCTGATAAGGTAATTGCCCACAGATGGGGAGTGACAGAAGATGATATCTACAACCTTCGTCAAGAAAATAAAATAACTCCAGTATTCAAAATGGTTGATACATGTGCAGCTGAGTTTGTTTCAGAAACACCATACTTCTACTCAAGTTATGAACAAGAGGAAGAATCAATCGTTAGCGATAAGAAAAAAATTGTTGTACTAGGATCTGGTCCTATCCGAATCGGACAAGGTGTAGAGTTCGACTACGCAACAGTACACGCGGTAATGGCGATTAAAGATGCTGGTTACGAAGCAATTATTGTTAATAACAACCCAGAAACAGTTTCTACAGACTTTACAATCTCTGATAAACTGTACTTCGAGCCACTTACTGAAGAAGATGTAATGGCGATAATTAATCATGAAAAACCACTTGGTGTAGTAGTTCAATTCGGTGGACAAACAGCGATTAACCTAGCGGCTAAATTAGAAAAACACGGCGTGAAAATTCTAGGTACAGCTTTAGAAGAAATCGATAATGCAGAAGATAGAGATAAATTTGAAGAATTATTACATAAATTAGATATTCCACAACCACTTGGGAAAACTGCTTTTGATGTAGAAACAGCAGTTAAGAATGCTGAAGAAATCGGATATCCTGTATTAGTAAGACCATCATACGTACTTGGTGGACGAGCTATGGAAATAGTGTACGAAGAAGCGGAACTACGTCGTTATATGAAAACAGCAGTAAAACTTACACCAGAACATCCAGTACTAACTGATAGATATTTAGTTGGTCGTGAGATAGAAGTAGATGCTATTAGTGATGGTGAAACAGTAATTATTCCAGGTATTATGGAGCATATCGAAAGAGCTGGGGTTCACTCTGGGGATTCTATAGCAGTATATCCACCTCAAACATTAACAGAAGGTGAAAAAGCTAAGTTAATAGAATATACAATTAAATTAGCAAAAGGATTAAACATCGTTGGACTATTAAATATTCAATATGTAATCAGTAAAGGGGAAGTATTCGTACTAGAAGTTAACCCACGAAGCTCAAGAACTGTACCATTCTTAAGTAAAATAACAGGAGTACCAATGGCGAAACTTGCTGCTGGAGCTATCATTGGAGAAACGCTAAAATCTAAAGGATATGAAACTGGGCTATTACCAGAAGCAGAGAATGTGTACACTAAAGTACCGGTATTTAGTTTCCAAAAACTAAAAGACGTAGATACTACTCTTGGACCTGAGATGAAATCAACTGGAGAAGTAATGGGAAGTGATAGAACTCTAGAAAAATCACTTTACAAAGGACTACTTGCAGCAGGAATCAAGGTAAGTGATCAAGGAAATATCTTATTCACAATTAGTGATGATGATAAAGAAGAAGCATTAAATATAGCAAAACGTTTCTTCGGCTTAGGATACAACCTATTAGCTACAGAAGGAACAGCTAAGTACTTAGATGAACACGGATTAAGAGTTACTCCAGTAGGAAAAATTAATCAAAGTGATTACAGTGTACTTGATGCTATATATAATGGAGATGTGGATGTAGTAGTAAATACTACTTCAAAAGATAAAGATGTAACAAAAGACGGATTCAAGATTCGCCGTGTAGCGAGTGAACAAGAGGTTGTATGTTTAACATCATTAGATACAGCAGATGCGCTACTAAAAGTTTTAGAATCAATCTCATTTGATATATTACCACTATAAAATAAAAAATGATGAAGAAGGGGAAATTTTTTCCCTTCTTCTTACAGAAGGAGCATTTGGATGGATACTTATTTAGCAACAGTAATCAGTAATGAACAAGTAGCAGATAAAATATTTAGAATTGAACTACAAGGAGATGTAGTTAAAGAAATGAATACACCAGGACAATTCGTAAATATTAAAGTAAGTAACAGCTATGAGTTTTTATTAAGAAGACCAATTTCAATTTGTGAAATTAATAAAGAAAAAAATACATTTGTGATGGTCTACAGAGCAGATGGAGCAGGTACTAAAAAGATCTCAGAATTAGAAGCAGGTAATTTAGTAGACGTATTAGGACCATTAGGAAAAGGATATGATGTTTATACGCTAGAAAAAGGGCAAACTGCTTTGCTAGTAGGTGGAGGAATTGGAGTTCCACCATTATATGAATTAGCAAAGCAATTTAGAAAACAAGGGGTAAACACTGTACATATTTTAGGTTTTAATAATGTGAAAGATGTGTTTTATGAAGAAAAATTTGCAGAGCTTGGTACAACTTATGTTGCTACAGCTGATGGAAGTTATGGAGAAAAAGGTTTTGTTACTGATGTTATAAAAAATTATGAAGTTGACTATGATAAGTATTATAGTTGTGGTCCATTTGCTATGTTAAAAGCATTAACTAAGATGGATGAAGAAAAGATGGGATATATTTCTTTAGAAGAAAGAATGGCCTGTGGAGTTGGAGCATGTTATGCATGTGTTTGTGAAAAAATCGATGGTTCGATCTCACGTGTATGTTACGATGGACCTGTTTATGATTCGAAAGAAATAGCATTATAGGAGGAATTTATGAGCGAAAGATTACGAGTAAAATTACCAGGATTAGATTTAAAAAATCCTGTAATGCCAGCATCAGGATGCTTTGCATTTGGTTTAGAATATGCTAACTTTTATGATCTAAGTAAACTTGGCGCAATCATGATTAAGGCAGCCACTAAAGAACCGCGTTTTGGAAATCCTACACCACGTGTCGCTGAAACTTCTAGTGGAATGTTGAATGCAATAGGTCTACAAAATCCTGGGGTTCATGAGATATTAGAAACTAAATTAAAAGAATTAGAAAAATATGATGTTCCTATTATTGCTAATGTTGCGGGAAGTGAAATAGATGATTATGTCTATGTAGCAGAGCATATAAGTAAAGCACCGAATGTTCATGCATTAGAGTTAAATATATCTTGTCCTAATGTAAAACATGGTGGGATTCAATTTGGAACGGATCCAGAAACAGCGAAAAATTTAACTAGAAAAGTTAAAGAAGTATCTAGTGTACCTGTTTATGTGAAACTTTCACCTAATGTCACCGATATTGTAGCCATGGCAAAAGCTGTAGAAGAAGGTGGAGCTGATGGTATTACAATGATAAATACTTTAGTAGGTGTAAGGCTAGATAAAAAGACTGGAAAACCAATTATAGCGAATGTAACTGGAGGACTTTCTGGACCTGCGGTGAAACCTGTAGCTATAAGAATGGTTTACCAGGTGAGCCAAGCTGTAAACATTCCTATTATAGGTATGGGAGGAATTATGGATGAGTGGGATGTTATCGACTTTATCTCTGCTGGAGCGAGTGCGGTAGCAGTAGGTACAGCGAACTTTGCAGATCCATATGCTTGTCCAAAAATTATCGATAAATTAGAAGCGGCGCTTGATGAACTAGGAGTTGAACATATACTAGAACTTTGTGGTCGTGCATATAAATAAAAAGGAGAAATATTATGAATAAAGATGTAATAATAGCGTTAGATTTTCCAACTTTGGAAGATACATTAAGTTTTTTAGAAAAATTTGGTGAAGAAAAATTATTTGTAAAAGTAGGGATGGAATTATACCTACAAAATGGACCTGTTGTTATTGAAAAAATTAAAGAATTAGGACACAAGATATTCTTAGATCTTAAACTACATGATATTCCTAATACAGTTTATGGTGCGACAAAAGGATTAGCGAAATTCAAAGTTGATATTCTTACTGTACATGCTGCAGGAGGCTATGAGATGCTAAAAGCAGCAAAACGAGGAATGGTTGAAGGTGGTAGTGTAGATACTAATGTAATAGCTATAACACAATTAACTTCGACATCAGAAGAAGCGATGAAAGAAGAGCAGTTAATATCTGTATCTCTAGAAGAGAGTGTAATTAATTATGCTAAACTAGCTAAAAAAGCAGGACTTGATGGAGTAGTTTCATCGGTTTGGGAAGCAAGATTAATTAGAGAAAACTGTGGTGATGACTTCTTAAAAGTAACTCCAGGAATAAGATTAGAAACAGATGAAGTAGGAGATCAAAAACGTGTAGCAACTCCAGCTGTTGCTAACGAAGAAGGAAGTACACACATCGTGGTTGGGCGTTCTATTACTAAATCAGAAAATCCACTTGAAGTTTATAAACTAATAAAAAGTCAATTCGTAAAATAAAAATATACAGATAACATAAAGGAGAAGAACATGGCATTAGAAAGAAAAATAGCAAAACACTTATTAGATATTGAAGCAGTGGCATTAAGACCAAACGATTATTTCACTTGGACATCTGGAATTAAATCACCAATTTACTGTGATAACAGAATTACAATGTCATACCCTGTGATTCGTCGTGAAATAGCTGTAGGAATGAGTGAAGTAATTAAAGCTAAATTCCCAGAAGTAGAAGTAGTTGCAGGTACTGCAACAGCAGGTATTCCTCACGCTGCATGGGTAAGTGAAGTATTAGATTTACCTATGATTTACGTGAGAGATTCAGCTAAAAAACACGGGAAAACAAATCAAATCGAAGGAAGATTACTAGAAGGGCAAAAAGTTGTTATTATTGAAGACTTAATCTCAACTGGATTATCTTCATTAAAAGTAGCTAAAGCGTTAGAAGAAGCTGGTGCAGTAGTTCTAGGTGTTGTGGCAATATTTAGTTATGAACTTAAAAAAGCACAAGATGCCTTTGCAGCAGATAAAGTAGAGTATCACACATTAACTAACTATAACTACTTAATTGAAGAAGCGGTTGCAAGTGATTATATCAAACAAGAAGATGTAGAAAAACTTCTTGAGTGGAGAAATAATTTATAATAAAAGTTCTTTATCGGATTGAGATTAGTTTCAAGGAAATAAAGTATATAAAGTAATAATAAAGATGTAGCTTAGAGGAAAGTTTTAGGTTACATCTTTTAATATTGGCTCTTTGTCAAGTACGATTGATTTAGAAATATAGGAAGGTTAATACAATTTATTTCCATCAGAAATTAAAATTTTTTAAAGAGATTCAAACAATTTGTGATTTCAAGTGAGGGTATGAAACATTGATATAGTAATGTTTGTGTAACCTCACGCTACTATATTTTTTAGTACAACAACTATTTATCCAAGTATTTTATATAATTTTAAGTACTGCTAATTATCTTCTTAGTGTTTTCCTATTTTAAATACAATTCACTGGGGAAACCTAACGAATCCAATACCTTAGTAGCATGATTTTTATTATCCATACTGTTATAAAAGTTTTCTATCAGTAAAACTAATCGATCTTTTAAGTTAGTGTATTCGATAATGTTAAAAAAACATTTAAAAGTTAAAATTGTACTATATACTGTTTGTCTAGATTTTCTTTTGTCTTGATTATGTAATTCATTAATGTATTTTATGTTATTTTTACATTTGAAATTAATTAATCTATTGTTATGAGCTACTACATTTCTAATTTGTCTAATGTTTTCAAGTATAGATGAAAATACAGCTACATCTAATCTAATAATTTTATCCTTAGAAGATAAGTTTTTATTTATATGATTTCTCACTATTCTATATTTCAATGTAGGAGTTAGTGTATTATAAAAATATATACTTTGTCCTAAAGTTAAAAAGCTAGATAATACCCATAAAGGAACATCATTGTGGTTATTTATATAATGTTTGATAGCATTAGCTTTTTTATCATTACTGTAAAAATTAATTATATTTGTGTATGTACTAATTACACTAAATGCAGAAGATAAGTTTTTCTTATCATAGTTCCTTACATTTAAAAATGCATATTCTTCTTGATACTTGTTACAATATTCATAAATTAACATAGCCTTAAATATACTTTCTATTTCAGTAAGATATTCAAATAATATTTTCTTTAGTTCTCTATCTAGATTTTGTACCATAAGGATATTTTCAAAATAAGTATTATCTTCATAGCTATTAAAACTATTTATCATAAATTTACTGTAATTATTAATAAGGTTATAATAATTATTTTTTAATAATATTTCTCTTGCTTTTTCTTTATCTTTAAATTTTAAATTTCTTTTTTCTAATAAGTCAATTTGTTGATCTATTGTTCTAAAAGGTTTTCCCATATTTCTCACCTCTTTCATATAAAATAAAACACGGCTTACAAATAAATGTAAACCGTGCTTACGCTACTAGAAGTCCGCAGTACATTCTAGTGCTATACCTTATTTACATTCTAGCATTTTTTGTTAATATTTTCAAGCTATTTTTATTGATAATTTAAAGACAGTTTCCATATTTTCTTGACACACTTTGATATGGAATAGCATGGAAGTGATTCAAAAATCGTGATTTTGGAGAAACAAGATTTTGTAGAGTCAACCCCGCACAGTTCATTAGATATATAAAAAGTTTTTTCTAAAGCGAATTTAGATATCAATAAACCACTGCGTCTATGAGTATGAACTTTGTTAAATTTTAGGACTTTTTGGTCAGTTTCATTCTGATTAAAACTCTTTCTAGTTATGTTTATTATATTATATTTTTTAGTATAGTGTCTAGTTTTTAAGTGTGACTCTAAGTTAAATTAAAAGAAATAAAGTATATAAAGTAATATTAAAGATGTAACTTAGAGAAAATATTTAAGTTACATCTTTTTATATTATCATTTTAATTTGATAGCGATTATCAGTGGCTTATGATATAATTATATTAATAATATAAGGTAGTGAGGTAATGAAAAATGGATAATATTATTGATGTGAGTATACCAGTTGCACAAGTTGTTGATAAACACCCAGAAGTATTGGATATTTTAGTAGATTTAGGGTTTAAGCCTTTGGCTAATCCGATTATGAGAAATACTGTAGGTAGAAAGACTTCACTTAGAATGGGTTCGAAATTGGCAGGAATTAAACTTGAAACAATTATTGCTACATTAGAAGCTAATGGATATGAAGTAGTAGGACTAGACTAATGGCTACAAAGAGAATTGAAGTTTTACGCGATATATTATTACGACTTCATAAAGGTGAGTCTGCCGAATCTGTTCAAGATGAATTCAATGAACATTTTTCTGGAGTATCTGCTATTGAGATATCTTTAATGGAGCATGAGCTTATGAATTCAGATTCTGGCGTAACTTTTGAAGATGTTATGAAGTTATGTAATGTACATGCTAATTTGTTTAAAGGTGCGATAAAAACTGTAGAAGTTGAAGATAGTGAGCATCCAGGACATCCAGTTCAAGTGTTTAAACAAGAAAATTTAGCTTTAAGAGCCGCGATAATAAGAGTTCGACGAATTTTAGACAATTATGCTAAGCTCGATGATGGTGATACAAAAGTAGCAGTTTTAAAAGGATTACTTCGTCAGTTGCAATTATTAGGACAATTTGATATTCATTATAAACGTAAAGAAGAACTAATGTTTCCTATAATGGAAAAATATGGCCACGATGCACCACCTAAGGTTATGTGGGGTGTTGACGATGAAATAAGAGATTTATTTAAACTTGCTAAAGAAGAAGCGGAAAAACTACCTAATGCAGAGATAGCTGTTGTTAAAGAAAAATTTGAAGTTTTTGTTAAAGAATTTGAGGAAATGATCTTTAAGGAAGAGTCGATTCTTCTGATGATATTATTAGAAACATTTACTCAAGACGATTGGTTGAGTATAGCCAAGGACAGTGATGCTTACGGTTATGCAATAATTCGACCTCAAGAAGAGTGGATTCCTCATAGAGAAGATTTTGAAACGCAAATTACTAGCGTTGATAGTGAAGTAATAGAAGCTACAGAAGGGGAATTAACGAAAGTAATACAAACTCCTGAAGGAGAGTTTACTATTACCTATAAACCAAAAGAAGTTAAAGAAGAAAATTTCAATAGAGATACACCTCAGAAAATAGGAAAAGGGTATCTATCATTAAATCAAATTGATTTGATATTAAATCATTTGCCTATGGAAATTACCTTTGTTAATAAAGATGAGGTTTTTCAATATTATAATAACCATTGTTCAGAAGAAGAAATGATTTTCAAACGCACACCTGGTCAAGTAGGTAGAAATGTAGAACTATGTCATCCACCTAAGTACCTAGAAAAAGTTAAAACTATAATGAAAAACTTACGAGATAGAAAAAAAGATAAGTACGAAATGTGGTTTAAATCAGAATCAAGAGGAAAGTTTGTTCATGTTACTTATGCAGGTGTTTATGATGAAAATGGTGAATTTCAAGGAGTATTAGAATACGTTCAGGATATAGCTCCTTATAGAGAAATAGACAGTGATTATTATAGGGGAATAGAATAAGATAAAAGCGAGATAGACTCAAAAATCGATTTTGTTGAGTCCCTCTCGCTATATTTTTTTATGAATATATTTTATCGAATACATTTTTTCTTAATTTTCTCGTTGCAAGAATCAACAATATAATTAGTATTAGAGAATATATTATTCCTACTATATTTGCTGATGATGGCAGCATAGCAACTAAGAAAAATGTCACGACATTAAGTAGTACTAATAATAAAATAGCTCCGAAAGCTAAAATAGTTAATAGGACTTGATTTATCGAACTACGATTAGCTAAATCTGTGATAGTGTTCCAGTTTAGATATAATTTTTTATAGTCGCTTGTATAACTATAGAATGAAAAAACAATACTTGAAATAATATAAGATATTATTGTTACAATTGCTAATAAGATTGGTGTTTTAGTTATAATTAACATCATAATCAGAGCAAGTAATCCAAAACCAAGTTGTAAACAAGTGGCGATTGCTAATTTGATTTTTAGGTATTTTTTGAAATCAAAAGGAACAGATTTTAAAAAATAATAGTCTTGTTTTTCTAGTGATATTGCTATACTTGTAAAATTCATAGGATTAGAATTAATGTACAATGCTAATGTAAATCCTATAGTCATAGCTACTGGATAGAATATAGGTGGTAGTGTAATACCCCCGTGCTTTCTAATTTCTATAATCGGAATTATAAATATACCAAGTGTGATAAGAAGATTAGTAAATACAGTTGACGAAATTGTACTGTTTAACAATAGTTTTACATTTCTCTTAATTAGTTTAGAAAATAGTGTAGTTGATGTACTATTAGTATTTTCTTTAATTTTTATAGTTTTAGAACTAGATGTATATGTACTACCTGATATTCTATATAAGTCTTTCATATATTTTTTTACTACGAATACATAAGTAGTAAAGAAAGAGATAACTGCTAGAATTATAGTTATTATTAAATAAGTATAAGTCTTTGAAATATCTAACACGAGTATATTTAAAAATAAATCTCCTTTATATTCAGAACCAATATTTTTAAAAGTATGAGCAAACTCAAATATCCCCCCCGTGAAAACTATCAACGCAATCAAGATTGTAGCTGCATTAACTTTTCCTTTATTCTTCTTGAAGTTTGGGATATAAGTAATAAATGAAAGTATCGTCATTATAGAACATATTAAAGTAATAATAAATGCAAAACTATATACTAATACGAAGAAAAGTTTTTGAATTGAAAACTCTGCATTTAATCCAATAATCAAGTTTATAACTATTAATGGAATAAAATTACTTATAACTAGTGTAAGTAGAGTGAACAATTTACTAAAGAATATCTCAGCCCCTGTAATTGGTAAATGAATAATTGCTAATGTATCATCACTTTCATAAAACATATTGGTAAAATTATTTAAAATTTGGATAAATACCATTAATAAAATAAAGAAAAGTATACTCCTATAACCCGATCCAGAAAAGTTAAAACCACGAGAAAATATTGAAAATACAAATAAAATATTTAAGAAATTGACCAAATTCATCATTAAAACATTTCTAAAAAGATTATGTCTTATATCACTTTTTCCACTGAATTTTTTTCTATATTTATTTCTTTGTGGAGGAAAACTATAAAGAAGATTCGTTAAGAATAATTCCTTCATTACATTGAATCTCATGTTTAATCACCACCTAAAATATTTGAATTTGAATTTTTTACTATATTAAGATAAATTTCTTCAAGATTATCTCCTTCAAATTGTTCTTTAAGCTCATTAAGTGTACCGATAAAAACTAGTTTTCCTTTGCTGAGGATACCTATTCTGTCGCATAGATGTTCAGCGACCTCCAAGACATGAGTAGAGAATAGAACACTGTTCCCTTTTGAGGCATGTTCTTTCATTAAGTTTTTTAAGTCAAATGCAGCTTGTGGATCTAATCCAGTCATTGGTTCATCCATAATCCAGAATTTAGGTTCTGATAATAGGGCACCAATAACAAATACTTTTTGCCTCATACCATGAGAAAAAGAACTAATTTCCTGATGCTCAACGCCTATCATATTAAATAATTTGCAGTACCTGTTAAGAGTTTCATCTCTTGTTTTATTATCTATTTCGTATATGCTAGCGACTAATGACCAATATTCAAAGGCTGATAATGTAAGAAACATATCAGGTGAATCAGGTACATAGCCAATTTGCTTTTTACACGCTAATCTATTATTTTTTAAAAGTAGATTATTAAAATATATATCACCAGAAGTAGGCTCTAATATACTAACTAGAGATTTGATTGTAGTTGACTTACCAGCTCCATTATGCCCGATAAGCCCGAATATCTCCCCATCATTGATTGTAAAACTTAAATCATCAACAGCACACTTTGTATCAAATTTTACGGTAAGATTTTTAATTTCTATCATAAACATCCCTCCATATATCTTTATATAGTTATATTATACATGTAATCGTTTTAATCAACAAGAGTATAATTTGGTTATTTCTATACAAATAATAAATTTTTAAGTTGGAAATGAAACGCCTGGAATAGTTTATTAAAAATACTGCTGTGATACACCTGGAAGTGTTTATTTATATTTTTTAAATGATACACCTGGTTAAGTGTAAAAATAGAATATGATAATAGCAAGTGAAAAAAGATATAAAAATTTTTTAAAAAAGTGTTGACAAGAAAAAATAAAAGTGGTATTATTTAGTACGTGAGTGTTACGGCACTCTGTGTAAAGCCACTAAGGCTTATAAAAAATCTAAAAATGTGATACACCTGGATAGGTGATTCACAAATAAACAGGGAAGGAGGAAATCAGGAAAATGCCAACTATTAACCAATTAGTTCGTAAACCTCGTAAATCAAAAGTATCAAAATCAGATTCACCAGCACTTAACAAAGGTTACAACTCTCAAAGAAAGAAAGAAACTAACATTTCTTCACCACAAAAACGTGGAGTTTGTACTCGTGTTGGGACTATGACACCTAAAAAACCTAACTCAGCTTTACGTAAATATGCACGTGTTCGTTTATCAAACCAAATCGAAGTAACAGCATATATCCCAGGTATCGGACACAACCTACAAGAACACAGTGTTGTACTTATTCGTGGAGGACGTGTAAAAGACTTACCAGGGGTACGTTACCACATCATCCGTGGAGCTTTAGATACTGCAGGAGTTAACGACCGTAAACAAGGACGTTCACTATACGGTGCTAAAAAACCAAAAGAGAAAAAATAATATAAGATAAAAATTTGATAAAGAATTCGTGAAAGGAGGCAGACACTATGCCACGTAAAGGTCCAGTTGCAAAACGTGACGTTTTGCCAGATCCAATTTATAACTCAAAATTAGTTACAAAATTGATTAACAAATTAATGCTAGATGGGAAACGCGGTACAGCTCAAAGAATTTTATATTCTGCGTTTGATTTAATTAAAGAAAAATCAGGACGTGATGCTATGGAAGTTTTCGAAGAAGCATTAAACAACATTATGCCAGTTCTTGAAGTTCGTGCTCGTCGTGTTGGTGGTTCTAACTACCAAGTACCAGTAGAAGTACGTGCTGAAAGAAGAACTACATTAGGTCTACGTTGGTTAGTTAACTATTCTCGTTTAAGAGGAGAAAAAACTATGGAACAACGTTTAGCTAATGAAATTTTAGACGCAGCAAATAACACTGGTTCAGCTGTTAAGAAACGTGAAGATACTCACAAAATGGCTGAAGCAAACAAAGCATTTGCTCACTATCGTTGGTAATTATAGGGTGAATATCAAGCTATTTTATAGCTTGAGTTTTTCACTATAAAAGACAAATTACTCAAAACATTTAAAATTTTATGAAAGGAGAAAATTGACTCATGACTAGAGCATTTTCTTTAAAAGATACTCGTAATATCGGTATCATGGCTCACATTGACGCAGGTAAAACAACTGCTACAGAGCGTATTCTGTTCTACACTGGGAAAATCCACAAAATCGGAGATACTCACGATGGTAACTCACAAATGGACTGGATGGAACAAGAACAAGAACGTGGTATCACTATTACATCTGCTGCAACAACTGCTCAATGGAAAAACCACCGTATCAACATTATCGATACACCGGGACACGTAGACTTCACAGTTGAGGTTGAACGTTCACTTCGTGTACTTGATGGATCAGTAGCAGTATTAGATGCACAATCAGGTGTTGAACCACAAACAGAAACAGTTTGGCGTCAAGCTACAACTTATGGAGTTCCTCGTATCGTATTCGTAAACAAAATGGATAAAACAGGAGCTGACTTCCTATACTCTGTAGGAACAATCCACGACAGATTACAAGCTAACGCACACCCAATTCAACTTCCAATCGGAGCTGAAGATTTATTCGAAGGTGTAATCGACCTTGTTGAGATGAAAGCTATCTACAACGAAGGTAGCGTTGGGGAAAATCTTGTTGAAAAAGAAATCCCAGCTGAATACCAAGATCAAGCTGAAGAATACCGTGAAAAACTTATCGAAGCTGTTGCAGAATTCGATGAAGACTTCATGGAAAAATACTTAGGTGGAGAAGAAATTACAATTGATGAGCTTAAAGCTGCAATACGTAAAGCTACTTTATCAGTAGAATTCTTCCCTGTAGTATGTGGATCAGCCTTCAAATATAAAGGTGTACAACCAATGCTAGATGCAGTAGTAGAATACCTACCATCTCCATTAGACGTACCAGCTATTAAAGGTATCGATCCAAACACTGATGAAGAAGTAGAAAGACACTCTTCTGATGAAGAGCCATTCTCAGCATTAGCTTTCAAAGTTATGACTGACCCATTCGTAGGGAAACTTACTTTCTTCCGTGTGTACTCAGGTATCTTGTCATCTGGTTCATACGTTAAAAACTCAACTAAAGGTAAACGTGAACGTGTAGGACGTATCCTACAAATGCACGCTAACACTCGTAACGAAATCGCTGAAGTTTACGCTGGTGATATCGCTGCAGCTGTTGGTCTTAAAGATACTACAACTGGGGACACACTTTGTGACGAGAAAAACGAAGTTATTCTTGAATCAATGGAATTCCCAGAACCAGTTATCCAACTTTCAGTTGAACCAAAATCAAAAGCTGACCAAGATAAAATGTCAACAGCTTTACAAAAATTACAAGAAGAAGACCCAACATTCCGTGCTGGAACTGACGAAGAAACTGGACAAGTTATCATCGCAGGTATGGGTGAGCTTCACTTAGACATCATCGTTGACCGTATGCGTCGTGAATTTAAAGTTGAATGTACAGTAGGTGCTCCAATGGTATCTTACCGTGAAACATTCAAACAAGCTGCACAAGTACAAGGTAAATTCACTCGTCAATCTGGTGGACGTGGACAATACGGGGACGTATGGATTGAGTTCACTCCAAATGAGCCAGGTGCAGGATTTGAATTTGAAAATGCTATCGTTGGTGGGGTAGTTCCACGTGAATACATCCCAGCAGTAGAAGCAGGATTAAAAGACTCTATGGCAAACGGGGTATTAGCTGGATACGAATTAATCGACGTTAAAGCTAAATTATTCGATGGATCTTACCACGATGTCGATTCATCTGAAATGGCGTTCAAAGTTGCTGCATCATTAGCTCTTAAAGAAGCTGCTAAAAAATGTAACCCAGTAATCTTAGAACCAATCATGAAAGTTGAAGTTGTAATGCCTGAAGAATACTTAGGAGATATCATGGGAGATATCACTTCACGTCGTGGACGTGTTGAAGGTATGGAAGCTCGTGGTAACGCACAAGTAGTAAGTGCTTCAGTACCATTATCTGAAATGTTCGGATATGCAACTTCTCTACGTTCTTCAACTCAAGGACGTGGTACTTACTCAATGGTATTCGACCACTACGAAGAAGTACCTAAATCAATTTCTGAAGAAATTATCAAAAAAAATAAAGGATAATAAAAATTATTCTTTATAGTTGCAATTTTCGTTGTAACATTATAAAATATAGTTATCATAGAATGCTATGTGACTAATTATTAAAAAATAAAATTTTATTAACTTGAAGGAGACATTTTTAAAATGGCAAAAGAAAAATTTGACCGTAGTAAAACACATGCTAACATTGGAACAATTGGTCACGTTGACCACGGTAAAACTACTTTAACAGCAGCTATCGCTACTGTATTAGCAAAAACTTATGGTGGAGAAGCTAAAGACTACGCTTCAATCGATAACGCACCAGAAGAAAGAGAACGTGGTATCACAATCAACACTTCTCACATCGAGTACGAAACTCCAAACCGTCACTACGCACACGTAGACTGCCCAGGACACGCTGACTATGTTAAAAACATGATCACTGGTGCTGCTCAAATGGACGGAGCTATTTTAGTAATCGCTGCTACAGATGGACCAATGGCTCAAACTCGTGAGCACATCCTATTATCTCGTAACGTTGGAGTACCAAAAATTGTTGTATTCTTAAACAAATGTGATATGGTTGATGACGAAGAGTTATTAGAATTAGTTGAAATGGAAGTTCGTGAACTATTATCTGAATACGGATACGACGGAGATGAACTACCAGTAATCAAAGGTTCTGCTCTTAAAGCTCTTGAAGGTGACGCTGATGCAGAAAAAGCTATTATCGAATTAATGGAAACTGTAGATGCTTATATCCCAACTCCAGAACGTGATAACGCTAAACCATTCATGATGCCAGTTGAGGACGTATTCTCAATCACAGGTCGTGGTACAGTTGCTACTGGACGTGTTGAACGTGGACAAGTTAAAGTTGGAGACGTAGTAGAAATCGTTGGATTAACTGACGAACCAGCTTCAACTACTGTAACAGGTGTTGAAATGTTCCGTAAATTATTAGATTACGCTGAAGCAGGAGATAACATCGGTGCATTATTACGTGGTGTTGCTCGTGAAGATATCGAACGTGGACAAGTTTTAGCAGCTCCTAAAACAATCACTCCACACACTCAATTCGTAGCTGACGTGTACGTATTATCTAAAGAAGAAGGTGGACGTCACACTCCATTCTTCACAAACTACCGTCCTCAATTCTACTTCCGTACTACTGACGTAACTGGTGTAGTTACTTTACCAGAAGGTACTGAAATGGTAATGCCTGGGGATAACGTATCAATCAACGTAGAACTTATTTCTCCAATCGCGATCGAAGAAGGAACTCGTTTCTCAATTCGTGAAGGTGGACGTACTGTAGGTTCAGGTGTTGTAACTTCAATCGTTAAATAATAATTGAATTGAAACACATAAAGCAAGGTGAATTTCACCTTGCTTTTTTTATATATTAAATATAGATTTACATAATGTTCATATTTAATTAGAGTTATTTGTTAGTTTCAAAATATTATATGTATTAATATTGTATTTTCACTGTAAAATCATTTTTTTTTGTATTTTTATTAGAAAATACGTACTATTTTTAATAATTCCTTGCAGAAAATCTGTAAGAGGTGTATAATATGTTTAAAGGTAGTATAGGGGAAATAATATAATAAATTTAAATAATTTATATATTATTAAAATAAAACCTAATTACTCTAGGGATATTGAGTAATAGTAAAAAGTCGAAGTTAAGAAATTAGCTTCGATTTTTTAAATTAATTATTATAAATGTAGCTTTCAGAATCACGTATAAATATAAGAATAATATTATTTTTTGATATATTATTTCTAAAATTGCTATCATATATCATAGGTTATTAATTTCCTATTGTTCTCATAAAGTAAATAGCTTATAATAATATTACAAGTATATAATTTATCATTATAAGTTATTTAGGAAAAGGAGAAGATTGTGAATACTATAATTTATTTATTAGCGTTGATATTAATAGTCTTATTATTTATTTGTAGTTTAATTATTGTAAAATTTTTTAGAAATAAAGCAATTTGTGAATTATCTACCGGGATTAAAAAAGAGGAATTTATTATCAAAAAAAGTGGAAAATACTCTATTTGGATAAAAGATAAGAGGTATTCTTTTACTAACATTAGAGATTTAAGGATAACTGTTGTTAATAAAAATACTTGTGAAAAAAAATGTCTAGAAGAAGTATTTTATAGATCTAAAGGTCTAGGGGTTATTTGGAGAAGAGTAGAATTTTATTGTTTTCAAGCTGATGAAGGGGAGTATATTATTTCATTTGAAAGTGATGAGAGATTTCGAGAGTCTATTTTTAATACTACTATCCAAGTTCGTAAGTATATATCTTTTTATAAGTTTGTGTTAGTTATTTTCGGAGTTCAGTTTCTCTTATTTATAATTAGTATATTACTAATTATTATTTTAAAAAATTTTAATTAATAAGTTTTAGTATATAATCGTTTATAGTATTTTTAAATAAATTAATTTATTTTAGGAGAAGGAAGAATTAATGAATCAAAAAATTAAAATATATTTTATAGGTGGTTTAGGCAGTAATTATTATTTCGCAAAGGATTTCTTTCAAGAGCTTGAAGTAGAAACTTTTTTTTTAAATCCTTATAAAGAAATAATACAAGATAAAAAAGAACTTCAAAATTGGTTTAATGATGAAGTAAGAGATTGTGAAGATGTTTATCTGATTGGTCATTCACTAGGTGGTGATTTAGCTAGATTTTTAGCATCACGTTGTCCGAAAGTAACTAAACTTATTTTACTTGATGGAGGTTATTTAAATTTAGATGTAATTATGCCTCTTGAAAATGAGATAGAAGCGACAAAAGATTATTTTAGTCAGCATACTTTTTCAAATTTGGAAGAAGTTATAGCTAATGAAAAATCTAAGTCGTATTATTGGTCAGAAAATCTAGAAGAAGCATTAAGAAATTCTTATCGTTATAATAATACTTCTGACAAATTTGAATTAGATTTAGATTTTGAAAAAGTTTCTTATTTACTTAAATTACGTCGAGCTATTAGATCATATCAAAGAAATTTAGAATCAAAAGATGTATTATTTATAGCTCCAGCATATGAGGAAGAACCTGAATGGAGAAAGATATCACTAGATAAACTTCCGAAATATTTTGATGTTGAGTTAGTGGAAAATTGTGGCCATGAGATGTATATGAAGCATCCTATTGAAATTGCTACAATAGTACATAGTTGGATTAATAAAAAATAATTTAATAAATTTATTGTTAATAAAAGAGGTCTTTAGAAAGTCTAAAGGTCTCTTTTAGTAATTTGTAGAGAATATTATTCCACTCAAATAGAGATAATAGATATCCACTATAATTTAATAATTTGACTTTACAAGTTATATTTTATATGCTTAGTATAATGCAATTTATTATTTATGAATAAAAATTTTATATTTTAAGGAGAAAAAATGTTTTTAGCTATTAATGAAATAAAGGATGCTAAGCTCAGGTATAGTCTTATTGTAGGATTACTTACACTAGTTTCTTATTTGATGTTTTTCTTATCTGGATTGGCTTTTGGATTGATTGATCAGAATAGATCTTCTATTGATCATTGGAAGGCAGATACAGTATTACTTTCTTCAGAGGCTAATAGAACTTTAGCTTTATCAAATCTTAAATTATCGAATAAATCATCGTTATCTGCGGATAATGTTGAGCCATTTAGTCAAATAGTTACAATAGCCATGACTGAAAAAAATTCAAATGATGATGTTAAACAGAAAATTAGTATTTTTGGAGTTAATGATGGGAGTTTCTTGATTCCACCGATAATAGAGGGAAGAAGTTTTGAAGCAGAAAATGAAGTAGTGATTGAAAAGAGTTTATCTGAAAAAGAAGGTTTTGCTATTGGAGATACAATTAAAACAGCAAATTCTGATACTGAATTAAAAATAGTAGGTTATACAGAAAAATCTAGATTTAATGTAGCTCCAGTCATATATATGAATATTAATGATTTTCAAGTGTTGAAATATGGTAATAAGAAATCAATTGATAATCCTATAATTAATGCTTTCGTAGTAAAAGGAGAATTAAAGGATTACGACAGCTCTATTTTCCAAAAAGTTAGTATAGCTGATTTTATTAATGAATTACCTGGTTATAGTGCTCAGATTTTAACGTTTGGACTAATGATAGGATTCTTAATAGTGATTTCTGCTATTATTATAGGTATTTTCATGTATGTACTTACTATTCAGAAAACACCTGTTTTTGGTATAATGAAAGCGCAAGGAATCTCGAATGGAATTATTGGAATTTCTGTTTTATCGCAAACATTCTTACTTTCATTAGTTGGAAGTATACTAGGTTTGGTTGGAACATGGGGAACATCACTTGTCCTGCCATCAGCAGTACCATTTTTAGGAAATGGACTTTATTACAGTGTTATATTCGTTAGTTTGATTATTTTTTCTTTAGTTGGAACATTATTCTCTGTTTTAGCTATTAGAAAAATTGATCCATTAAAAGCAATAGGATAGGTATCATATGAATGTATTAGAATTTATAAATGTAACTAGATCATATCAGGATGGAAACAAAGAAATAGAAGCTCTGAAAGAAACCAATTTTAAAATAGAAGAGGGTCAATTTATAGCGATTATCGGTCCATCAGGTTCAGGTAAATCAACTTTCTTAACTTTAGCTGGAGGTTTACAAACTCCATCTAAAGGTCAAATAATTATTAACGGAAAAGATTATACTAATTTGTCTGAGAAAGAAAGAGCAAAGTTACGATTTAACGATATTGGATTTGTTCTGCAGGCATCTAATTTGGTTCCATTTTTAACAGCAAAACAACAGTTAGAATTAGTTGATAGAATAAATAAGCAAAAAAGACAAACACTTCAAGATCAGAAATCTCTATTTAAAGAATTAGGAATAGATCATTTAGAAAATAAATTACCAAAAGACTTATCAGGAGGAGAACGACAACGATTAGCTATTGCTAGAGCTCTTTACAATAATCCGGCAATCATCTTAGCTGATGAACCTACAGCAAGCCTTGATTCAGATAGAGCGTTTGAAGTTGTAGATTTACTTTCAAAAGAGTGTAAAGAAAAAAATAAATCAATTATTATGGTAACACATGATAATAGAATGATTGAAAAATGCGATCATGTTTATCGAATGAAAGATGGTATTTTGACAAAGGAAAGATAATATAAAAAGTGATGATCCCCCAAAAGTCCTAAAATTTAACAAAGTTCATATATGAACTCATAGACGCAGTGGTTTATTGATATCTAAATTCGCTTTATAAAAGCTTTTTAGATATCTAATAATCTGCGCGGAGGTGACTCGATAAAATCGATTTCTATGAAATCACGATTTTGAGTTACTCTCTTTTTTTTTTATTGATAACATTATTATATAAGGTGGTAGCATAATTTTAAGAAGTTTAGATAAATGATTGCATAAAGCACATTAATATACTAATATATATTAGTGTAGAGTATTCTCGTTATATAAAATTTATAAGTAATATATTAACTAATATTTTTAAAATAAACAAAGTATAAATTTCTAATTATCTTTTTATATTTTCTTAAATGCTCGTAAAGCCTTATTCTATGTGCTTTCGAGTATTTTTACTGTAGGAAGATACTTCACGTTTCTTTGCATATTTCCTCATGTCTTAGCTGTCAGAAGTGGTAAATAAGTAGTAAATTCATTTGTACTACTAAGCAACAAGACGCTCCTGTTGCTTCTCTTTATTCAAGCGTTTCATTTCTGCCATTGCAGAATCGAATGTTGCATGTGCGTAATAGTTCAGCGTCATGGCTATATTAGCATGTCCCATAATGTACTGTAATGCCTTTGGATTCATTCCTGCATTTGCATAGTTGGTACAGAATGTATGTCGCAAACTATGTGGAGTGATGTGTGGCAATTTATCCTCGTTATACTTATTGTATTTCTTAACAAGACCTTTCATCATGCCGTTGTAATCACTTGCCACTTTTGGATAGTTCTTTCTATTAAGAAAGAGGAAATCACTATATCCATCAATCTCAACACGCTTATCATTCTTTCGATTCGCTAACACTCGCTTAAATGCTTGATAGGCTTCTTCAACCATAGGAACTTGACGTTCGCCACTTTTGGTCTTTGGTGTTTCAATGTAGTACCCAATTTCAGTATCTCTCAATAGCTGATGGTCTATATTGACAAGACGATTCTCAAAATCTAAATCTGGAAGTGTCAAACCACCAAAATCTGAAATACGAAGACCTGTTTTTAAGAGTATCAGAATTTCATCATAATTTTTGCTGTAGGTTTTATCAGCTTTTGCAAAGGCTAACAGTTTTTCTTCCTGTTCTTCTGTTAGTACGGTCTTAGGGACAGTATCATCATCAAGAACTGCTTTCAGTTGAAAGTCAAATGGATTCTTCCGAACACAATCATCTTGTATAGCAATATAGAATGAAGCCTTTAAAGAACGTTTGTAGTTATTGATGGTTTGATAAGCATAACCATTTTCACTCATTCTAATAGCCCATTCTTTAGCGTCTGATGGCTTAATACTGTCAATACTTCTTACACCTAACTTGTCTTTCTTCAAAATATCCATAAGATATTTGCGTCCAGTTTCAGTGTTTTTTCTAACCTTTGGTCTTTGAGCGTTCTGTTTTGCGTAAAGCTGGCAGAGTGTCATTTTCTTTCCTACAACATCAATACCATCATGAATGTCTTTCTGTAACTCTGCGATTTTCTCTCTAAGTGAGATACAATCACGCTTTCCTGCTGGTACTCGGTCTGTAGCCACAAGTTTCCACGAGTAAACAAATTGCGGTTCTCCAAATGAATCTATATATTTGTATAAGTATCTTCCGTCTTTTCGTTGGCTCTCTCCAGTCTTTAAGATTCGACCTTTATTGTCACGTCTTTTTTCTGACATGGCATTTGCTCCTTTCCTTTATGGAAAGAGCCTTGATACGACTTAATACTATTTTATCATATACAAGACCCTTTGGCGACGCTAGATTGCGTCCAATGTATCTATAATTTTTTCAAATTGTTTTCGTTTAATCTGAATACGATTGCCATTCATAATCAGCCAATTTGCATTTTTATTTTCCTCTGCCAAGCGTCGTAGCTTGTTTTCGCCAATACGAAAATATTTTGACGCTTCTTCAATGGTTAGGGTATAACGTTCCCAAATAGGAATGTCAGTCTGCTTCATAAAATCCTCCTTTCCAAATCACTTATTTGGATTTCATAAAAGTTGTTTTACCAGCAATCGAACAGCTTTAGCAAAGCTCACGGGAGTTCCACCCCTGCATGGTTCTCATGTAGCCATACTCATTGCCTACGACGGTTTTATCACGCTCGGACTATTGACTGTATGGGAGTATCATTATCACGATAAGAATGTCGTTGCAGGCAATCCTGCTAAAGATTGCTTCTCGGATCACTAACATGAATCGCTCGCTATCTTTATAAGATAGGTCATGGCGGTTAGTTCCGTTGGCTCTTTTCTTATCGAAACGTATTCGATTACTTTTATTCAGTTTTCAAAGAACAATGGCTCGTTAGCCTATCAAAACACATTGAAAGCTCAATATGCTTTGGTGGAATAACAAACCTCCCTGTTCGGGAAGCGTGGAATGGTTTAGCACGCTTCCACGAAAGGAGAGAGGATATTACTTAATTTCAAATGACAAAATCTTTGTAATCAGTCTGGTTTCCATTCTTCCACGTAAGACTTCATCAACGACCATACTTTGATTGCCATATTCATCTTTCATAAGTCGTAGGGAACGCTTCGTTATGTACCCTCTGTAATGATGTAGAATCTGGTTAATCGCTTCGGTATCGCCATCTGTTGCCTTTACAATGAGAGGAAAGGGAATCATAGGATATTGTGTTTTCATTCTTCAAATTCCTCCATAAACTTTTTAATTAAGGCTAGTCCACTGGTTCTATGCCGATAGACAGTAGAACGGTTCAATTTCAACAGGTCTGCAATTTCTGAATCGCTCATGTCCATAAAGTAAAACAGCAGTAGAATTTCACGTTTCTTGTCTGGCAACTCACGTAATGCTTCACTCAACAAATCATTTTCAACGCCTACTGATAACCCATTGAGTGTAAAAATCTGAAAGTCAGTTGAATAGTTATCTGTTGTCGCAAACTGGCTAACAAGATAATCGCCAACATCCGAAAAGGACACCTCACGCTTTGCAATCCTTGAAAGATAAAGCATATAATTCTTTCGCTCGTCTTCCATAGCACGTTTACAGATATAGTCAAACTGATTTTCTATTGTGGTCTGAAAAGAAGATGGTTTCATGTTTCTCACCCCCTTTCTGTCTAGGAAAGGAAGTGAGCCTTGCTCGTTTATCTCCTTTCACTCTTAGTCCCAATGTGAAAGGGGGATTTGTTGCATTACTGATAAATAAACTTTGTAAAAAAGTTCTGAATAGCCAAAAAAGCATATAAACAGATTTATTTCTCTGTTTACATGCTTCTGTTATTCTATCTATATGATTTATAAAACCACATTGGTGGACGTACTTATCTATTGCAGATAGACGACTTTTTTTGACAAGAACCCAATGTAAGGAAATTTATTGTATATGATGTACTTCATGGCGACGTTGACCTCCAACAAACCGCCATTTGGAAGTAATATACAATATTTTAACAGCGTAAATAGCACTACCATATAACGGTTTTTTTTATTGGCGTTTAGTAGTGCTTTTTATTAAATATAAACCTATAAACCATATAACACGTTTTTCTATACCTGTTTTTAATTCAGTAGGGACAATAAAATGTATAGAGGTGGTCTACTATGCGTAAAAAAGAAGATAAATATGATTTTAGAGCCTTTGGTTTAGCCATTAAAGAAGCTCGATTGAAACGAGGTTTAACTCGTGAACAAGTGGGAGCATTGATTGAAATTGACCCACGGTACTTAACTAATATTGAAAATAAAGGGCAACACCCCAGCATACAAGTTCTTTATGACCTTGTATCGTTACTTCATGTTTCCGTTGATGAATTTTTCTTACCTGCTAATAACTTGGTAAAAAGCACCCGACGATTACAGATAGAGAAATACATGGATAGCTTTACAGACAAAGAACTATCCTTAATGGAATCTTTAGCCAGCGGTATCAACGAAGCAAGAAACATCGAAGACTAATTAAAAGAATCCATACATAACGGAAAGAGCCGATAAAATGAGATTGTATTAATCTCATTTTATCGGCTCTGCGTCTTTGCGTCTGGCTCTGTAATCACAGTTACTTTGAACTGCTTTATTTCAATTAAATTTTCTTGTCTGCATTTCGGACAATAGAGGGGGAATTTTTTTAATTCAGTATCTTCCCTTATCTTTAATCGTGTTTTATTTCCACATACAGGACACAATATCCACTTGTAGTTTATAATAACTATCTCCTCCTTTACACTTTAATTCAAATCTTTATTAAAAAATATTTCATCTTATTTAACAAGAAACCATATTTATATAACAACATAAAATACACTAAGTTATTTTATTGAACATATATCGTACTTTATCTATCCGACTATTTGAACGACGGGGCTGGCAAACAGGTTCACCGGTAGTAACATGGTACCCTTTTAACTCTGTTAAACAAACACTACGTCCATTTGTAAAGAAAGTTAAATCACTACGATATTCTTGAATACACCGAGCAGGGATTTCTCCACTAAGAATGACCTCATTATTTTTCAATTGAGTGTCTACGATGTTCGCACAATATTTAGGAGCATCGTTGTATGCTCGTGAAAGATATTCCTGTGGCGCATAAATTTTAAAACTAAGATATGGCTCTAACAATTCTGTTCCAGCTTTTTTTAAGACTTGTTCCAATACAATAGGAGCAAGCATCCGAAAATCTGCTGGGGTACTAACAGGGCTATAGTATAAGCCATACTTAAAACAGATTTTACAGTCCGTCACATTCCAACCATACAATCCTTGTTCACAGCCATAGCGTATCCCCTCCATAACTGCATTTTGAAACGATTGATTTAAGTATCCAAGAGAAACCGAGCTCTCATACTGTACTCCGCTCCCTAATGGAAGCTGTGCTACAGATAGACCAATGGAAGCCCAGAAAGGATTCGGTGGAACTTCGATGTGAATGGTATACTCTGCTTTTTTTAACGGTCTTTCCATATAAATGACTGTAGGCTCTTTTATTTCTATCTCCACATGATACTTTTCTTGCAGCAGAGCACAAGTCACTTCCATTTGTACTTTCCCTAAGAAAGAAAGTATGATTTCATGTGTCGCAGAATCCACATAATATCGCAGAAGCGGGTCACTGTCGGAGATTTCTAAAAGTGCATCAAGTAACATTTCCCTTTGTTGAGGTTTGCTCGGTTCAACAGTCGTTTGCAGCAGAGGGAGGGGATTTTCAATTCTCTCTCTCTGTGGCAATAGCTTTGTATCTCCAAGAACACTATTTAACTTCAAAAACTCATTCTGCAAAATAACAATTTCCCCGGAATAAGCCTTATCGATTTTACATAATTCACCATTTATTGAAGTATACATTTCTGTAATTTTTATTTTTTCCTTTTCCGATATTCTAACCGAATCTCGCAAATGCAGTACGCCACTATAAAGACGTATATATGCAAGACGCTGTCTTTTTTCCGAATACTCAATTTTGAAAACTTTTCCGCAAAGTTCAGACTGACCTCGATGTGTTGATGAATAAAATTTATTCGTAATCACTTCTATAAGGTTATCAATCCCTATATTGTTTTTTGCACTTCCGTGATAAACAGGGAACAGGGAACAATTATGAAATCTTATGCTTTCCTCTTGTTCGAGTTCCAATGCTTCTAATGATTTACCGGACATATATTTCTCTAAAAGGTCATCGTTTCCCTCTATTACCGTATCCCATTGTTCAGATTCGGTAAAGTTCGTCACACACATATTAGGATACAGTTCTACCTTCTGTTTGATTACAATTTCGGCAGAAAGTTTCTCTTTAATATCCTGATAAACCGTTGATAAATCAATTCCATTTTGGTCAATCTTATTGATAAAAAAGATTGTGGGAATCCCCATTTTCCTATGTGCATGAAATAATATACGAGTTTGTGCTTGTACGCCATCTTTTGCAGAAATCAGTAGAATTGCCCCATCTAAAACTGATAATGAACGATATACTTCTGCTAAGAAATCCATATGTCCTGGCGTGTCTATGATGTTCACCTTCGTATTTTCCCACTGAAAAGAGGTTATTCCTGTCTGAATTGTAATTCCTCTCTGACGTTCTAAAAGCGTATTATCCGTCCTCGTTGTACCTTTGTCCACGCTTCCTAATTCTGTAATCGCTCCACTGTTATATAATAAGCTTTCTGTTAAGGTAGTTTTTCCTGCATCAACATGAGCTAAAACTCCAATATTAATAATTTTCATGTGATTTTCCTCCATTCAAAAACCCAAAAGGGCATAAAAATCCCAGTGATAAATACTTTTATCACTGGGATTTTTATGCATAACCATAGGCATACAAAGCATACAGATATTCTCCGGATACTTTAGAATCACATGATAAAGGTATTCTTAAACTGGGTACAAAAAACTAAGCCCTCCTAAAAAAGGACATCCAATTATTTGTTCTCACTATCAAATTGACAGTTTATTTAAGAATACCTTGCTGCATATTTATTAACTCCTTTTAAATAGATACTTAAATAATAGCACGTAAGAGCATATTTGTCAAGGAATCTCCAATTTTTTATCAAAGAGAGTACGTGATTACAAAATAGCTGTAATAATGTACCAATATTTGTTATTCTATAATCTTCCAATTACTCCCGTTCTTTTCAAGTACCAAATCAAATTGAGATACCTGCGTTGCTTTGGTCTGCTGGTCGATATACTCCACTGTCAGCGATACCGTGACTTGATTATCCTTACGATTGTGAATAGGATTTACCAGTTCTTGAAAGATGTACTCTTTTCCGATTGGTTTTAATATCCCGTCATTCACATAGTAGGAAAGTTCACTGGCTGTCGCTGTAGGATAGAGCTTGAAGAACGTCGTTAAAAACTCATTGATTTCATTGGTTGTAATGGAATCAACCGTCCCCTCACTTTCAATGGCTTTTGGTTTATAACTTGATTTCTTAGGTATGTTGGTAATGGTCGGATTCTTAACCAGTACCATATTTCCAGAACCATCTACATAGACACTCACTATATAAGCAGAGTGGACGGTCTTTGTATTTTCTCCCTCTGTAATGAGCTGGTCTACACTGTAGGTTACATTAAACTCATTGTCGCCAGTTGGCTCTACCGTCCATATCTGAAATCCTCTTACAGAAGACGATACAGGAATATCTTTGCGTACTGTATCAACATTGAGAGCTTGAAGTTCATCTGTCAGATAGCCTTTTAGACTTTCCATTCGATTATCAATGGACTTATCGGATTGCTCCCATGAATAGTAGACTTTCGCAAAGTTCTCTACAAAATTTTCTACATGATGAGTATCAACGTATTCCTTTTCTATGATAGTTGTTTCGTGAATAGTATGAGTATCTATAGCTGTAAAGTGCTTGAATATCGCAAAGCTGAAACTAAGCCCTAAAAGTACCCACAAGGCAATCACAACCTTTTTATGAGGATTGACCTTATAGACACGAGGTTTCTTTTCCTTTGGTATCTGTTTTTCTTTATTCTGATTTTTTCTAAATTTCATCATTAAATCTTCCTTTCTCATTGTTTGATTCGTCCTGCTCCCACTAAATGCTGTTGCCAGTAGGGGCTTGTTAAGTCGGCATAACCGATTGGGTCGCCTGCATGAAACATACGGTTATTGCCAAGGTATATCCCAACATGAGTAATATAAGAGCCAGCGTTATAGGTAGAATGAAAGAAAACCAAATCGCCAGCTTGTGCTTCCGATAGTGGGATATGCTGGGTCACATCATATTGCTGTTGTGCGGTTCGTGGTAAGTTAATTCCAGCTTTTCCATACGTCCATTGTGTCAGTCCGCTACAATCAAAAGAAGTAGTCGGGGAAGCTCCACCGTAAACGTATCGCCAGCCCTCATATTTCAGTGCTTCGTCCATGATGGCTTGTACCGTATCATCATCAAACTCTGTTGTGACAAGATACTGCGTTACCAGTTGCACATAAAACATATTGCCATAGTTGTATCGCCAGCCCCCATTGATAGGTATGGCTATGGGATTGGGGTAAGACACTTTTTCGCCACCTGAATACTCTTTTGAGAAACTTTGAGCCAGTTCAAAGGTATATTTATTTCCACGATTAGCCACATACCCTAAGAAACCACCACCATAATTGTAGGACTGGATAACCGATTCTAAATCTACACTGAGCCTTTCGCTACTGGCTAATAATTCACTGAAATACTTCACACCTTGCTTAATGGATTCTTCTGTACTCAATGAATTAGGTGGAAGACCGAGGGATTCCGAGGACTGCATAACATCTTCCGCAGTACCGCCCGATTCCACCTGTATAATCGCAAGAAGTATGTTGACATATTCTTCAACGCCATATTCTTTGGCATATTTTTCTACCATAGGCTTATGAGCCAGCACTTCTGCGGAAACATTCACACCTCCATAATGAATATTGGAAATTCCGCTGTCCTGTTCATCTGAAAATAAAATGGCAACAAACAGAAGCAGTGAGAAGACCATCAAGAATAATCCAGAACCACCAATCACTAAAGTTTTCAACTTCATGGTTTCTTACCGACTTTCTTAATGGTGGCGGTTTTGATTGGTGGTCTACTTCTTGTATTTTGTAGTGGTACTCTTTGAACAGTAGACGGACGTTCTTTTGTGATTGGACGTTGTGAAGTTCTATCTGCTGTAGTGGTTGAAGTTGCTGGCTTTTGAACGGTTTTTTCTTGAACGGTATTGCCTTGGCGTTCCACTTTTGGACTTGAAAAATCGGACTTAACTGCTGGACGCTCTTGTTTGGCTTGTTGAGATTCCTTATATGAAGTCTGAATATTAGACTGTTTTGAGGTCTGTTCATCATGATATTGTTCTTGTCTTGTAGTCGGTCTTTCATGAACAGAAGAAGCAGGCTGTTTTTTCTGTTTGACCTGTTCCATTTCAGAGCGACGCTTCGCAATGGTTTTTCGCCTTTGTTCCTGCTGTTCCTTGCGTCCACTGGCTCTGTCCGCTTTGGTTTGAGAAATACTACTGGTTAAATCACGGACATTCTCTTTTACTTTGGATTTTCCTTGATATACTGCATATCTTGCATTGGTCGGCAAATCTTTAACCTGTTCTTTCAAACCACTAGCAGTGTCTACCATTCTGTCTTTGGTATCAGCTACTGTACCGATGGTTTGACCGATACGTTTTCCAAGTGTTGATTTTTCCTTTCCGTCTGGTCGGGAGTGATCTGCTTGTGTCCTTGCAGAACTCCCCGAACCCGACTGTCCTTTTTTAGG
>NZ_JAPWCA010000005.1:0-133061 GCF_041433725.1 Gemella sp. 27098_8_155 | reverse complement strand
GTTTGTCCAGTAAAAGGGGTACATATCATTTCTACGAAATCACGATTTTTGAGTCGCTCCCGTCTCTTTTTTTATTTCTTAATCTAATTAAAGCCTTGCATAAATTAATCTCATAAATTATAATGATAAAGTATTAATTTTTAAGTTATATATAATCGACAATTTTAGAAGGAGTAGCTATGCTAAATCTTATTCGAAATAAAAAATTCAATGTCTATAAAACATTAAATATTGTAAACCCCCTAATTCCTATTGCTACCGATGAGATGTTTTTACGTACAATTTCTGGTAATGATGAGTGTATTTTACACATGTACACATTACCGAACTCAGCAATAATTGGAGCTCCAGATACACGTGTTCCATTTTTTGACGAAGCATTATTTGCTTTTTATAGAAATAATATTATTCCAGCAGTTAGAAATATCGGAGGACTAGGAATAATTTCAGATAAAGGTATATTAAATTTATCAATCATTATGAATAAGCCAAAAGATAATTTTTCAATTAATGAAGGTTATGAGCTAATGACAGAATTTATCAAAGCAGTCTTCCCTGAAGGTGCTAATAAAATTGATGCAATAGAAATAACAAATTCATACTGTCCTGGTGATTATGACCTAAGCATAAATGGAAAGAAATTCGCTGGAATTGCTCAAAGAAAAATTAAAGATTCAGTCGTTGTTTCAATATATATCAGTATCTTTGGAGATCAACAAAAACGCGCGAACATAATGCGTGAATTTTACGATATCGGGATTAAAGATCAACAAATAAATTACAAATATCCAAAAGTCGATCCGAACTGTATGGAAACATTAGAAAAACTTCTTCATAAAGAGTTTACTCTAGAGGATGTATATGAGCGAGTTGAAAAAGTACTTTATTCACTAGACTGTGACCAAGTTGAAGGAGAATATACAGAAGAAATGATAGATGAATACAATAGTATCTTTGCACAAGCAAAAGAAAGAAATGAAAGTTACTTAGAAGGAAAATAGCATCGGCATATGCGATATATTTCCAAAATCGAATAAAAACAACACAAAAGCTAGTCAGAAAGAAATTCTAACTAGCTTTATTTATATATATTTATAATAAATGTAAAATCACATTAACCCAAAGCCAACTAAATGGCATAACTAATATCATAGCAGGTACCATATCTACAACCGGAAACATCTTAAGTTTCAATATTCTAAATCCAGCTGCAACCATTAAGAAACCACCACACGCCTTAAAGTCATTAATCATTTCAGGTGTTGTAAGTGGAACTATTAAACCTGCTGATAAAAATAATAACGTAAAAATAACAAATTGTGGTACAGCTATTAGAGATACAATATACCCAAGATTACATGCAAAAATAGCTGCTGTAAAGAAATCCAGAATAGACTTCGTAATTAATAAACTAGGATCCCCTGTTATACCTTCACTAAGACTTCCGTAAATTCCCATTCCGCTAGAACAAAATAGTACAATAACCGTAATCAATGTAGCTAAAAATTCAGTCTCTGACATAGAAGTATTTGTTTTTGGAACAACTTTCACCATAAGTTTTTGCAATTTTGCACAAGCTCTATATACTAAATCTCCAAGATTAAAGAATAATCCAACCAATGTCCCTATAATAATCGCGAATATTACCGCTGGCATATATTTCATAAGTCCAATTGACGCTATTCCCATTCCCATTGAACAAAGTCCAAAAATCATATTTAATTGTTCTTTATATTTTTCAGGTAATTTATCTCCTAAAAGAGCTCCAGCTATACCACCTAAGAATATAGCAATCGTATTAATCATTATTCCTATTGGCATTCTATATATTCTTTCTCTTTAAACTCTCTATCATAAATACCCCTACATCAATGATATGAAGGTTAGTAATTTTCTCAAGTTCTTTTTTGATATAAGGAAAATGAGTACATCCAAGAACAACTGCTTCTACATTAGTTAATTCGAAATAATTAAACAGTGTCTTAAAGTTGAAATCATCAACTATTTGTTCAGGTTTATTCCCCTCTTCTATCGCTTTAACAAGCTCCAACATCGATAGTCCTAATACACGTAGACGCGGATTCGATACATAAAGATTGTTCTCAACACCCGTAAGACCATGAGAGTTAGCCGCCATTACAGCGAGATACTTATACTCAAGACCTAGATTTCTATACATTTGCATAGGAGTAATAATAGAAATATTCATTTTTTCTGCCAATCTATCGAAATCGACAACCGAGCTAAGTGAGTTACAATATACAAAGATTGCGTCGCAACCTTTCTCTTTTAATTCATCAATAATCTTTACAATAATATTTTCACGTTCTTCATCTTCTAATGCTTGGAACGTAGTTTGTTCTACTGGATTATTAGAAATTGGTACTAAAACTACATTATCATAGCCGTATGAATTTAGTAACTCAGCACCTAATTTCGAATCAATCGGTGTTCCAGCCATAACCGCTATTTTCATATACTGTTCTCCTATCTATTTATCTTCTATATAATTATACATTAAAACATCTATTACTAATTCTAGAATAAATTCAGTACAAAAGATTATTCTATTCATTATTTTACACTTTTTATAAATAACTATTATTACAATTATACAAGTAAACTTCTCTCTTTACAACTATAACTAAACTAAAAAATAACTTCTACTGTAATATTTTAAAGTTTTCTATTATACAATAAACAATATTAGAATTTTACGGTATTCTAATAGAATTAGTTTAAATTCTATTAGAATATAACATTTTTTAATCCAAGTAAAAATTCTCATATACAGACAATTATTCAAGCATTCTTCTCTTCATGTCTAATACTTAATGAATAATTTATATTTAAAATTTGAATAGTGGATTCTAATTTAACTGATTTTCATGTTATTAGAAATTATATAAATTTATTTAATTCAATTAGGTTATTCACTAAAAATTATATTTAAAATTAAACCTACAGCAAAGAGTATATTTTTCTTTTCTGTAGAAGTTGTTATTTTCCATAAATATTCAGCTCAATATGATATAATTATAAGATAACATAAGATATTATTCATATCTAAGCGAGTAATTGATGATTAAAAATTCTGTAAAAACTAGAGAAAAGCAGAAAATGAAACTTATCAATAAGTATTTAAGAGATTTAATAATAAAAATGTATAATAATTATTAAAGGGGTATTACAATGGATAAAAAACCAGATAAAAAAGGTGGAAATTCAAATATTTATTTTACTGAAAATTCAACAGCTAAGAAGTTTTTAAGAAATATTTCTTCTAAAGAAAAAATAGATAGATTTAAATTAGAATTAAAAATAATGGGATTTTTTAAAGATAATCCTATTGATGGTATAGTAGAAGTTTATGATGTTTTTGTTGATTCTAAGGATGTTACAAAATCTTATATAGAAATGAAAATATATCATGGTAATCTTAATGATTTATTAACTTACACAAAAGGTGAGGTTAAAAAAACTTTAGAACTACTATTGCCCATTTTACGTGCATTGAATAAAATTTCAAAATTTGAAAATCCTATTTATCATAGAGATATTAAACCAGATAATATTTTATATGAAAAAAATGGAGAAGATTATAAGTTGTTTTTAACAGATTTTGGGATTTGCTATTTAGATAAAGAAAAAGAAAGATTGACTCCAGCCGAAACTGCGATAGGTGCAAGAATGTTTATTGCTCCAGAATATGAAAAAGGCAGAATTGACAATGTTAATCATAAAGGGGATATATTTTCAATCGGAAAAGTTATTTGGTATATGATTAATGGTGAAGAAAATAATTTTTTACTATCAAATCTTTGGCATCTAAAAGAATTTGATTTAGCAAAAAAATTTGTTAATAACCCTGATATGATTTTCGCAAATAATATTATATCAATTTGTTTAAATTATAATCCTGATGAAAGATCAGATTATGATGAATTAATTATTTTAATTGAAAAATTTCTTAAAAAACCAAAAATAAATAGTAATGAAATATTAAAAATGGAAGTTTTACAATTCGAAGAAAAAAGAAAAATTTATATACAAGAAATAAAAAAGAAAAATGCATTACTAGTTAATACATTTAGTACAACCTTTGTCAAAGCATTAGAAAAGTTAAACGATGAATATAACTTAGAGTTAATTTCTACGATATTATCCGAATATAAAAATAAATCAAAAAATGGAGTAGATTATACTTCAATAAATGTGGAAAATGATATCGAACATTCTCTTTATGAACAAAAATTTGATAGAATTTATATTTACATCGATTATCATTCAGCAAAAGATAACGAAAAGTATTGTAATGTGGAAATTAAATATCATATTTATTCTAAAAATAAAATAGCGAAATCATTCCGTATATTCTATAAGGAAAATGGAGTATTGTATTCTGAATTTAACCAAAAAATTGAACTATTTTCAGAAGAAATTGTATTAGGTTGGGGAGAAGACTTGATTTCAGAATATGTACGTTCATATGATCAATGGTAAAGTATTAAACAGTATAAATCAACTACAAAGTATCGGGGAATTTTATAATCAATCAATTCTTTGGTAGATTTATATGACGAGTATTTCATAATTAGAAGACTGAATGTTTTCTAACCATACTTTTTAAGATTTTATTGGCACGTTTTTTTTGATTTGTTTTATAAATTCCTCTTCTTACTTTTACACTAAATTTAAATTCTATCATTATAATTTAGGCTATATATGGTCTTCTGGAAATTGTGACTAACATACTATATATACAAAATTTAGGGCTGGGAATAATTTTCCAGCCCTAAATTTATTAGACAATCTATTTAATATCAATTTTCAATTGATCATCTACATAGTCTAAGTGGATTTCCATTCCATCTTCGATACCATGGCGGATTAATTCAACTGAAAGTTTATTTTCGATTTGACTTTGGATGAATCGTTTAAGTGGACGAGCACCGAATTTTATATCGAATCCTGCTGTTGCCACCCAAGCAGAAACTTTTTCATCATATGTTAATTCAATATTTCTACTTGCAACACGTCTTACTAATTCATCAAGAAGTTTATTAGCAATTCCTTTAATATTATCTTCAGTTAATGGTTTAAAGATAATTATATCATCCATACGGTTAAGGATTTCTGGTTTGAAGTATCCGTAAAGTTGGTTAGTAACATTTTTACGAGTTTCTTCAGAAATTACACCGTCTTTAACTTCTTCTAATAGTTCTAATGAACCAATGTTAGAAGTCATGATAATAATTGTATTTTTAAAATCTACTACTACACCTTTAGAATCAGTAAGTGTACCTTCGTCTAATAATTGTAGTAAGATATTGAACACATCTGGGTGAGCTTTTTCGATTTCGTCCATTAAGATAATGCTGTAAGGATTACGTCTTACACTTTCAGTAAGTTGACCACCTTCTTCATATCCGATGTATCCTGGAGGTGCTCCGATTAAACGGCTAACTGAGTGTTTTTCCATGTATTCACTCATGTCGATACGCACGATATTACGTTCATCATCGAATAAGTTAAGAGCTAATGCTTTAGCAAGCTCAGTTTTACCTACCCCTGTAGGACCTAAGAATAGGAAGCTACCGATTGGTCTATTCGGATCAGCGATACCAGCACGAGAACGTAAGATTGCGTTAGTTACACTCTCTACAGCTTCATCTTGACCTATTACTTTTTCATGAATTGTATCAGCAAGATGTAATAATTTTTCTTTTTCAGTTTCTACTAGACGAGTTACAGGAATACCAGTCATTTGACTTACGATAAATCCAATTTCATCTTCAGTAACTTCTTGTTTTAGAAGTTTATATTCTTCATGTTTAGATTTTTCTTCTAATTCTTCTAACTCTTGAGTTAATTTTGGTAAAGTAGAATATTGTAACTCAGAAGCTTTTTCTAAGTTATAGCTGTTTTGAGCTTGCTCTAATTCAACTTTAACTCTGTCGATTTTTTCACGAAGATTTTTAACAGCTGATAATTTTTCTTTTTCACTATCAACTTGAAGTTGAAGTTTATTTTGTTCTTCTTTTAGGTTAGCCAACTCTTCTTTTAAGTTTTCTAAACGACGTTGTGATACTTCGTCATCTTCACTACTTAAGGCTTTTTCTTCTATTTCTAGTTGCATAACTTTACGATTGATTGTATCCAATTCAGCTGGGTTAGAAGAGTTTTCAGTTTTAATAGTAGCACAAGCTTGGTCGATTAAATCGATAGCTTTGTCCGGTAAGAATCTATCAGTAATATATCTGTTAGATAATTCTGCAGCTTCTACAATAGCACGGTCAGAGATTTTCACACCGTGGTATACTTCGAATCTTTCTTTAAGACCACGTAGAATTGAAATTGTGTCTTCTACTGTTGGTTCTTTAACAAGAACTTTTTGGAAACGACGTTCTAATGCAGAGTCTTTTTCGATATATTGACGATATTCATTAAGAGTTGTAGCACCGATACAGTGAAGTTCACCACGAGCAAGCATTGGTTTTAAGATATTACCAGCATCCATTGCTCCATCAGTTTTACCTGCACCAACAAGCATATGAATTTCATCGATAAATAGAATTATTTTTCCATCTTGTTCTTTAACTTCTTTTAATACAGCTTTTAGTCGTTCTTCGAACTCACCACGATATTTAGCTCCTGCTACTAAACTAGTAAGGTCAAGTTCGAATACAGTTTTGTCTTTAAGACTTTCAGGTACATCACCGCGCACAATACGTTGAGCCAGTGCCTCAACAATCGCAGTTTTACCTACCCCAGGTTCCCCTATCAACACTGGATTATTTTTTGTTTTTCTTGATAAAATTCTAATTACATTTCTTATTTCTTCATCACGTCCTATTACAGGATCAATTTTACCACTACGTGCAGCCTCTACAAGATCACGACCATATTTTTCTAAAACTTCGTAGTTGTTTTCTGGATTTTCGTTCATAACTTTTTTACCTCCTCTGATATTATCGATAACAGCTACTAAATCTTTTAACGTTGTCACCTTATCGATATATTTTTTTACTATACTATTTTTCAAATAACTCGCAAGAACAATATGTTCACACGAAATAAATTTATCTTCATATTTCTCTTTATATTTATTAGCTTCTATTAATAAAGCATTCAAATCATTACTTAGGTAACTAGCGTAATTGATATTGTCTCCTTCTACACTATTTACTTTTGCAATCTCGTTATCTAACTCATGAGTTAAATTTACCTTATCAACATTTACTCTTCCTAATATATCACTATATAAATTACTACCAGTAAGAGCCGCTTTTAAGAACATCTCACTCGTAATACTTTGACTTTTTTTATCTGTTGCAAATTCGGAAGATTTCGCTAAGATTTCTTTCACACTATTAGTAAAACTATTAATATCCATTGTAAATCTCCTTTGATTAAATTATTAGATCAAAAGGTGCTTTTATTAGTTAACCAGTATCTCTAATATAATAAAGATACTGTCCTCAAAAGATACAACTAAATATTTAATAAACTAAAAGGTTTTATGGGATATATTTAAGTTTTATCTTTTTGACCTTCTTTGACCTTAAATTAATTATAACATGTTTGACTTTTTTTGACAATAGTTTTTTTGAAAAAAATTTAAAAAAGAAAAACATCAGTAATATCATAGTATTACCAATGTTTCACTTTAAATTTTATTTCTTAGAATTTTGTTTTTTATATAGTAATTCAATAGCTTTATTTAATCTTCCTTCTAATGAATCTCTATGTCTTTCATCTCTTTCTATACCTTCTTGTAGGATAAGTATTTCATTTTCGTAGTCTTTAATTTTTCTGTACGCCATAGCATAAGAGCGATATAATGCAGGTGCACTATAACCTTTTTCCCTTGCTATATCAAATAATTTTATAGACTCTTTTAAATTTCCTGCTTTTCTTTCATCTTCACCTTCTAGATAAAACGGAAATCCTTCATCAAACCCTCTATCCCAATCGTCAATATTCCCTATTTCAGTTAATGGAATTCTTTCAGCTTTTTTCGTTAATACTACTTGATTAATTTTAAACTTTTCTTTTGTTTTAACCTCAACAGTATCATCAATTTCCTTTGCTTCAAGAAGTAATTCATTCATTTTCACTTCATCAATACTTGTGGAGTTAACTAAATATTCCTCAAAATCATCATCCAAACCATACTCTAAAATACTATTCCATCTCTCTATTCCTTCATTATAAGAATCAAAAATATAAGCAGACAATCTATCTAATAACATAGAATTCGAAAAGAATATTCTAACATAATTAATTCCACCTTCCGTTTCAGTGCAATCTTCATTAACATACTCATTAAAATCTATTTTACTCTTATCACATATAATATATTTACCTTTTTTGGAAATTTTAAACCTTAAGAAATTTACACCATTAACTCTAATATCAACATAATTTGAACTATTTCTAAAAAATGATATAGTTCCAATGTCTATTCCATTACTTTTAAGGACATATAGAATATGGGCACAAACTTGTAAATCTTCATCTGTTGGTATATTTTTCTTTTTTCTATAATTTATTGGACCATCTTTACGTTTTAATCTATATAATTCAATCAAACTTATAAATATTTCACCACATGCCATTGCATCGGTAAGAGCTCTATGTGATTTTTCATTACTAATATTGAAATATTCTTCCAAAGTACTTTGCTTATAATTTTTTATATCTTCTATATATAATTTTGCTAATTGTAAAGTATCCATATACTTCAAACTTAAACTTATTTTATTTCTATTAAAAGCATTCTCTAGAAATCCAAAATCAAACTTAGCATTGTGTGCACAAAAAATTACTCCCCTGCTAGTAGGAATCTTAACAAAATCATAAAAAGATTTGATAACTTCATACTCACATAGTTCATTCTTTACCATTTCATTAGTAATGCCATTTATACTAGTGATTTTTGCAGAAATTGGAATTTTAGGATTTATAAGCATGTTAAACTTATTAATTATCTTACCGTCTTTAAAATGAGCAGCACCTATTTCCAATATTTTATCTTCATATGAACTTAATCCTGTAGTCTCAAGATCCACAGCAATAAATTCATTCATATTACTAATATCTTCTGTTGATGTAATTTTTCTAAAATCAACAACTATGTTTTCAGGTTGTTTAATAAATCTTTTAAAGAATTTAAATATGTTCATTTACATACTTTCCTTTATAATTAACCTTATTATTCCTTCTCACTAACAAAACCATTTTTTTCTAATAGTTCTTTAGTTACTTTTTCTATTCCTGAAGGTTGTGCATAGAAGTCAGCGAATTTCTTAGTCCATGTTTTTGTCTCACGTGCTTCAGCAAACTCTACCATAGTTTGACGGTATTCTTTTAATACTTCTACGTTTGATTTAGGAAATTCATTGTATCCTACATTAGCCTCTTCTGGTAATCTAGGTTTAACTTTTTCCGTAGATAACTCTTCATCTTTAACGCCGATACTTAGTCCACATAGGAACAGAGCATTTTTTGGAATATTTAGTAATTCAGAAATCCTATCTCCAAAACCTCTTACTCCACCGCAATAGACAATTCCGTATCCTAAAGACTCAGCAGCTAAAGCGGCATTTTGCATCGCAATACCAACATCTAAAGTACCGATAAGTAGTGGTTCATATTGATTAGAAATATCAAACTCTACACCTTCAATTTCAAACGCTAGTTTGATGTTAGTATAATCTAAACAATATAGTAAGAACGCAGCTGAATTTTCAATATGAGCAGCATTACCAGGTGCTTTATCACGAATTAAATCAGCGATTTGTTGTTTAGTCTCACCTGTAGTTACGATAATACTATAGTGTTGACCATTCATCCAACTAGAACCTTGTTTAGAACTAGCGATGATTTGCTCAAGGTGTTCTTTAGGAAGTTCGTTTCCTTTTACAAAACTACGAGTCGTACGATGATCTAGCATCGTTTTAATTACTTCATTCATATGTTACCTCCGAAAATTTCTAGTAATAGTAACTTAATTATAACGTGAAAAAGAATAGAATGAAAGAAAATAAGCTTTATTAAAATCTATCTACTCATTTACAATCTATTCTTTCTTTTTTATTTTAAAATTAATTAATATTTCTAATTAAACATTTTCAATACACCATATAAATGCTTTAGCTACACGTAAATCTGAATTACTGAAATGACCACCTTTATTCCATTCTAATATTGTATTTATATTATCATTTTTTAATAGTTGTTCCTGATTTCTAATATTATCTCCTACTTTAGACATTACTTTATTTTTCGTCTTCTCTTCAGTATCACCTAGGCTTAGATAAATAGTGTTACTTAATGGCGTATTATTATTCATAAATTCTTCCCAACCATTAAACCAAACAGACGGAGAAGCCGCCACAATACCTGAAAATGTATTTGACTTATACGCACTCCAAAGACTAAATAAACCTGCTAAAGAATAACCACCTAGAATAAATATAATTTCATCATCTAGATTATATTTTTCTTTAACCATTGGTATTAATCTACTTTCAATAAATTCTAAAGTATCTTTAGTACCAGAACCGAAAGATTTATTTCCAAATGCTGGAGGTGCTTCCCAAGGAGAAAGTTCATTATTCCAATCCTCTATTTTAAAAGCAATAAGTGAGAATTGTTTTTCTGTATTTTTTTGAATTTCTGCTACTTCATTATCCAATACTTCTATGTCATGTTCATCAACAGGTTGAATTAATAAGTATTTTGCACCATCAGTTATATATCCAATACATTCTTTATCATCGATGACAAACTTCTCTTTTCTGTATTTCATTAATTTCTCTCCTGTAACATTTCTTTATACATATATAATATAATTCTCTTCATTTCTCTTTAAACATCGGATTCTAACGATATTTAATAGTTCTCTAACGTTTTATTAATACTAGATACTTCATAAAAAATTCCTATTAATTCTTAAAAGAGCTTATTCCCTTTTTTCTATCATCACCAAATTTTCATTTTATAATCTATTATTAACTCATGCTACAATGATACCATCTTTAGTAGTAATGTCAATAGCTACAACGTATATTTTTATTTTTTCTAAAACAATGCGAAAAGTCTTTAGAATCAATAATTCCAAAGACTTTCGATTATTATTTTATATATAAATTTCTAATAATACATACTATTTCATTCTTATGTATACACGTCATGCCATAATTTTACTATAGAGATACTTGTATGTATTATTAAACTAATTTTTCATAACCTTCTTTAATTTTATTTAATAAGGCTGTGTCCGTCAATTCTGTTACTTCACTTAAAGCTTCAATAACACCTTTTTCTTTAATTAGTTGTTCAAGTTTTACAGATTGTTCATCTTCTTCAGATTTAAATGTAAGAATATATGAACAAGCTTTTAATAAAGCACTATTTGATAATCCTAATTCTTCTGCCTCTCTAATAGGTTTAATAAATCTTTCATTATACCCTAATTTTCTTATAGGAGTACGACAAATTCTAGAAACATTATCTACAATACGAGGATTTTCAAAGCGTTTGATTGTTTTATTTCTATAAGCTTCCATCTCTGCTTTATCGAATCCCCATTTTTTCTCAAGTAATGCACTAGTTTCTTCTAATACAGCAATGAAATCTTTTCTTACGTCAGCATGTTTAGCACCATCTGAGACTAACTCAATACCTAAGTAATTCGCAATATAGCTTAGTGCTGCATGCCCTGTATTTACCGTAAATAGTTTTCTTTCAATAAATGGATTAAGATCTTCTACGTAGTGTACTTGTTCAATATTTCTATTACTTTCTACTTTAATTTTATCCGCTTCTATAACCCATTCACAGAATTTCTCCACTTCAACTAGAAGAACATCATCATGTTTTTGAGCTGGTACGATTCTATCTACTGCCGAATTTGGGAATCCTACATATTTATTAACAAACTCTTGTTCTTGTTCTGAAAGGTGTTTAAATACTTCTGTTTTTAAAAATTCAGATCCAGAAATCATATTTTCACAAGCGATAATATCTAATAATTTAGTATTATTATTCTCTACTTTTAATTTTAATCCTTCTGCGATGTCTTTAGCTATGATAGGCAGAACATTCGGACCTATAGAAGTAGTAATTAATTCTACTTCACCTATTGCTGTATAAAGTTGTTCTTTTTCTTCAGCAATGTTTAAAGCATCAAAGTTATTAAGTTCAACTTCTTCGATATTTTCATCTAATATTCTAATAGTGTATGTATCACGGCGTTTTAAATCATTAACCACATCTTTATTAATATCTACAAAAGTAATGTGATATCCAGATTTATTTAATAATTCTCCTATGAATCCACGTCCGATATTTCCTGCACCAAAATGTAAATTTTTCATTGTAATACCTTCTTACTAATTTTATTTTTAATTATTCAACTTCTGATAATAAAGTAATAACTTCTTCTTCAGTAGCAGCGTTTACTAATTTTATAACATTTTCTTGTTCTGAACAGAAGATTGCTATTTTTGATAATAATTCTAAATGCTCACCGTCTTTACCAGCTATACCGAATACTACGAATACCATCTTGTCTTCTGTATCTTCAGGTTTAGCAAATGAAACCCCACCTGGAATTTGAATAATAGAAATTCCTGTGCTTTTAATTGATTTTTTTGCTTCATCTGTTCCATGAGGAATCGCAATAAAGTTCCCCATGTAAGTTGATACGATTTCTTCTCTTTCTAACATCGCAGGGATGTAATCACTATCTACATATCCATTTTCTACTAAGATTTCTCCTGCTTTTCTAATCGCTTCTTCTTTATTACTAATTTCTTGCCCTAACCTAATATCTTTTTTTGTTAAATTCATCTTCATTTCTCCTTCGAGTTTTCTTGTTCTGTTTCTTATAAGTTAATTATACCTTTAGTTATCCTTCTAAACAATATCAAAGTCGGCAAAACACTTTTTGCCAAAATAGAGTTATAAATACTGAAAAAAAATTAATTCAGCAGTAAATCACTTTAAAATATCGCTATATATGAACTTCATTTATAACAAAATAGCGACCTGAAATTAATTTCCAAATCGCTATTATAACTATAACTGTAAAATATAATTTTTCAAGATTAGTTCAATCTTTGTAAGGATAAAGTCTTTATTCTTACTAGCTAGAGCTTTAGTAAATACCTCATCATCTAATATCGCAATACTAATTTGACTAAGCAAATCTGTAAATTCTTGTTGATTTTGACTGACCATCACTATAAAATTATCAATAATCTGATCACTTTCCATTGAATCCTTCATAACGATACGATCATTTAATGAACTAATAATAACAAACGGTTCTTCGATATCATTATTTAACGTATGGAAAAGAGCTATGTTCGTATTAGGAATAACTACAGAACTTTTATTATGTCTTTCTAACAAACTATCTAAGACTTCATTTTTATTAGTGATATTCAGTGTCGAATCAGTTAAAATACCTTTTAATATTCCTTCATAGTTGGCTTGGCTGTCTGTTTCAACATACTCAGTGTTTTTCAAAATAATTCGACACGCACTGCTAAACTTATCAATATTGACAATATTCTCTCTTTTAACAGTATTATTTCTTTTGAAACTTCTACTAGATAATATTTTTTCGCGAATTAAGTTTATATCTTTTTCTTTTAGTATAGTCGGGATTAATAAGTAATCGACATCTTGTTCCAGTTCGATTGTAGATATAACTACGTCATAATTGTTTACTAAAGGTTTAGTTACCTTACTAGGAATTGTATATTCTAGATTTTTTATTTCAGGAATATTTTTTCTAATCTGACTACCTAAAATTTTTGAACTTCCTATTCCACTAGCGCATATTACAAGAGCACGAATAAAATTCTTTCTATAAATTTGTTCATAACTAGAAGCAAAATGTATAACGATATAACTTAACTCCGTAGAATTAAACATTATTTCATCAAAAACAACTAACAGTTCTGATTTAATTACAAGATATAGCTCATTATAATTTTTCAATACAAAATCTTGTAATTCATCATTCTCCTCTGTTAGGTTCATCTGATGTCTTTTTATCGCAGATTCAACATGAGCGATAAGACCGCTAGAAAGATTCGTATCTTGTGTAAAATCCACATTCATTTTTTCAGATACATATTTTATCAACAGACTAATCTTATATACTAGAGTATATGAATACTTATCATTTAAATATGAAAGTTGTTCGATTAAACGACATGTTTTTAATATTTTGACAAGGAATTGGATTATATCATCTGTAATATCGAAGTCAATTATATCTTTAGAAGCGGTTAGTAGTGATTTTATACTATCATATTCTTGTTTCGTAATATTTTCTTTAATATCAGTTGGATAAGACATTCGAAGAAAAACTACATTTAAACTTATAAGGATTTTCTTAATACTTGAATCAGTATATATTTTAAACACATCAAGATGTTTATTTTCATAAAATACCTTTTTTAAAAAATCAAAGTTCAAGAATTTAATGAATGGATTACTTGATAAAATACTACGATCATTTAATCTAGTGAAAAATTCCTCATCACTAATCTCATTACATAGCAATGAAATAAGAAGTACTCTTCGATCTACCTCACTACCTTCTATTTCAATACCCTGTCCTTTTTTTCTAATCAATGTCAACTTGTAATCAGATAAAATCTTTTCTATAGTACCTATTGCAGTTGCAACAGTATTATAACTTAACATCAGTTTTTCAGAAATATCTTTAATCGAAGTATCTTCACTTAAAATTAAAAAGCATAATATTAAATTTAATCTAGTTTCTGTTGAATATGCATAATCTTCAAAACTAGCTTCAAATAGCGAAGAATCCAGCTCAGATAAATCACCTTTTAGTACATACTTAGACTTTTCTTTCGTTAAATCAATTCCAAGTTGATCTAATGAACTCTCTAAGTTTTTAATCTCTCTATAAAGTGTTCTTTCTTTTATTTTTGTAGCCTTAGCTATCTCTTTTATACTAAGTGCTTCATCAGTATTTTTCAACAAAACTTGTAATATTAGTTTTTCACGTTCGTTAAACATATGACCTCCATTCAAAAATATCCAAAACTTTCTTTCATAATAAAAATATGACTCCCTCTTAGTAATGCATATCGCCTTATCTAAGAAGAAGTCATGAACACTACCGTCTCTATTTACAAAATATTATATAGTTATTTTTCTATTTTTGCAAATTCTCAACGATTTCATCGTATTTTGGACTGTTTAGGAAATTATCTACAGATACGTGTAGAGCTTTTCCATTCATTTGTTTCGCTCTTGGCGTTAATTCGTTTTGAGTTACGATTAATAATCCACTTTCCTCATTTAGATTTCTAATCGCTACATTTGTTACTTCATAATCAAGTCCAGCTTTTTTCACTTTGTTACGTAGGATAGAAGCACCCATCGCTGAACTTCCCATTCCTGCATCACAAGCGAAGATGATTCTTTTAACATCAGCATAAGAAGTTTCACTTGCAGTATCAGCTGCTACGTCTTGACCTTTTGATTCAGCTTTCATGTTGCTTACTTTGCTTTGAGCTGATTCTAAATCTCCATCACCTTTATCACGTTTTAAAATAATACTTGCGATTACGAATGTTACTAAAGTAGATACTACTACACCAGCAACTACAGCAAAGTAACTTCCAGTTGCTGTTTGAGCAAGTACTGCTAAAATACTACCTGGTGATGCTGGAGCACGAAGACCTGCACCTAATAATTGGAATGTTGCTGTACCACTTACTCCACCTGCCATAGCTGCGAAGATTAATGCAGGTTTCATTAAAATGTAAGGGAAGTAGATTTCGTGGATACCACCGATGAAGTGGATGATTGCTGCCCCTGGAGCAGAAGCTTTAGCAGAACCTTTTCCGAAGAACATGTAAGCTAGTAAGATACCTAATCCAACACCTGGGTTAGCTTCTAATAAGTATAGAACTGATTTACCAGTATTTAATGCTTGTTCAGTTGCGATTGGTGTTAATATACCGTGGTTAATCGCATTGTTTAAGAATAAGATTTTTGCTGGTTCGATAAACACGTTAGCAAGTGGTAATAAATGCGCATTAATAATCACATCTACACCAGCACTAAGTGCATTTGTAATAACTTTAACAATAGGTCCAATTCCAAAGAATCCTAAAATAGCTAAGATAAATCCAAGAATACCAGCTGAGAAGTTATTTACTAACATCTCTAATCCAGTTTTAATTTTTGGTTGAACTGCTTTGTCAAATTTTTTCATTAGGTGAGCTGCGATAGGTCCCATAACCATAGCTCCTAGGAACATTGGTGTTCCACCTAAACCTTTTTCTGTAATTGTCACTGTTCCAACAATAACACCCATAGTAGCAATCGCCGCTACCACTCCTCCACGTTCATCATGAACGTTTTTACCAGCTGAATAAGAAATTAATAGTGGTAACAGGAAGAATATCATTGGTGCAACTAATGCCGCAAGTTTTGCGTTTGGCAGCCATCCTGTTGGTATAAATAATGCAGTAATTAATCCCCAAGCTATGAATGCTCCAATGTTAGGCATTACCATACTTGAAAGAGCAGTACCGACTTTTTGAACTAAAACTTTTAAACTACTTTTATTTTCGCTCATAAGTATAAATCTCCTTTTGTTTTTTACTTTTATCTTATGAACTCATTATACATTCTGCCTAGTCAACGAACAATATCAAAGTAGGCAAAATGAATTTTGCCAAATTGAAAACGTATTACAAATACGTTAATACCAGTATTTTAGGAAATAATTTCATATTGGAGAAATAATTAAAAATAATTAATGGTTGGGGTTGAAATAGGTATAAAAGATTATAAATTCGTCAAAAAATTCGGACTGATATAAGGTCAATCCGAATAAAATTTATTTTATTTCACAGCAAATTCTTGGCTACCTAGTTCAATTCGATCTACGCCTTTATATGCAGTAAGTTTAACTGGTGTAGACAAATCAGCAAGTTTATAGGCTATAGCTCCTGAAACAGTTCCACCTTTCTTAATAATAGCAGACTGATCCTTCACTAATTTTCTATCTGGATGAGCTGCTACTTGAAGTCTATTCAATTTATTTTTATCAATATCTTGAACTGCATCGTTTGGAAAAGCGGCTAACCAAGCAACTGTAGGTGAAATTGTATCTTTATCACTCTTATTTGTTGTATCATACCAAAATGCAATTACCGGAGTATCACCATATTCATTACCTTCAGCACCAACAGGAATTATTTTATATTTAGTAATTCTTAAATCAATATCCCTCATTATTACTTTTCCGTCTTTAAATGTATATTCACCATCCCTACTAGATGAATTAACCTTCCCATTGTTGGTTTCATTTCTAACGGGATTTTCTTTCTTCTCTTCCTTCATTGTTGAACATCCACTTATTAATAAACTAGACGCTATTAATACTATTAATAATTTTTTTAATTTCATAATACTCTACTCCATTCATTTTTATTATTTTAATTGTATATTAAAAATCTATAACTTTAATTTTGAATTTAATAACACAAAATACTTAATAAGAATAATCACTATCTTCTCGTGGAGCAGCAACTTTTCTAGATATATTTTTGTTTAATTTTCTGTTAGTTTTTATTTTTTCAATATTTGATATTTTATTTTTTGAAACCCACCCTATTGCATCTTCTGGCGGATTTTTTTCGTCTATCCAAATAAACTCAATCCCAATTTCATCTGTATCTACATACTTTATAAATCTTATTGCATTTATATGTAACTCAGCTAATCGTTCTGAAGTAAGTAATTCTCTTTCTTCTAATTGGAATACTCCTCTTAACAACCACTCACCCAAAATATCTTGTCTATCGATTGATTGAATAGCCTTCCCTGAGTCTTGGTTGATATATGCATCTATTACGTTTCCAGAAGAAATAAATTTAAGTTTAAATGTTCTATTTTCCTTTGACAACGCTAATGAAGATTTACCTTCTTCTAATTTCCCTGCATCCTTAGCAAAAAAATCTGGAAAATTCTTATGGAAATTTTTAGAATCTGGTATGGGAATATACACTTCTCCTACAGGTCTATACACCATTTTTTCAATTTCATATGTTAAATAGTCATCATTTAGATTTTTAATATAATTTATTAGATTGAATCTTAGTTCTTTCTTCTCTGCCGTTTTATTATTTTCAATCAATATTTTTTTTAATAAATCAATTATAACATTACTGTCCTCAATACTAAAATTGTCTCTAAGATATTTTTCTACTTTTTTTATTCTCTTTTCTCTAGTACTTTTCCCAATCTTACTTGAGCCATCAAATGCATTAAAACCTGAACTTTCCTCTACTTTTCCATCTTTATTAGGTATCATCCACGATACTGTTTGTAAAATCTTATTTTTTTCAAATTTTCTAGAAAGTAAATGTAGATTTTCAAATATATAAAACGGGTCTTTTACATATTCTAATTCCCATTCTTCCAATATTATGTCTTTATTTTTAAAATTCATATATAATTGACTATCTGCTGACGTATATTTATAAAAGTGTTTCCCATCATTAAATTTGAAGTTTGTAGGAGTTTTTAATGACGTAGCCCCTTCTATTTCAATATTTTCTATATCGATTGGCAAATAATCAATTTCTCCAACATAAATTTTAGGATTTTCTCCTTTTTTTGATGGCATTAAAACATGATAGACTGATTTAACAGTCACATCATCATATACAAATCCTTTTAATTGCTCTTTCGAAGAAGCAATACGCTTGTTTCTAAGTAATGATATTTCTTTAGCTAATTCATAATAGTAATTATTATTTATATTATCATTTTCTTCTTTTGTTTTTGCATTTTGCGAATTGTCTCTAATAGTGTTGAATTTATCTATCCAACCTCTTGATTGACTATCACTTTTAAATTGAGCTATTTTTTGATCTCCAGAAGAAATCCCAAATGATTTTATTCCTACTAAGTATTTATTTTTTTCATCTAAAATTATAGAAGCATCAAATGATGTATTTGATATATCTTCACCAAATGCATTAAATGATTTTTGAAATACTGTTTCTTGAAATTTAGAATTAATAATAGGTGCCACAAAATCTTCACTTTCTTCATCTTCCTTTTTTTGAGAAAAAGCTTCACTTAAGCTCGCAAAGTTTGTTATTAATAGTTTGTAATTCTGTTTATCTTCTTTATTTAATTTAAACCACATGATTTATCCCTTTATTTATTAAATCTCTACTATGCTATAAAATTCTAAGCTTCCACCTTTCTTTACTAATCTCAGATATTCTTCACTAGTTAAAGTAGGTAATTTTTTATCATAATTTTTTATACAATTCTTTGCTTGTTCAAGGGTTTCAACTACTTCTTTAACGTATGATTCACCTTCAAAACGACTTTGCATTTTTGTATATATTATAGAGTATCTAGAGGACATTTTCGTTTCATTTTTTTGTATGAATACTCCATCTAATGCTAAAGAAATATTTTCAGCAATTCTAGTAATCACTGGTACTACTACACTATTCCCAGCTTGTTTATACAGCTGACCATTAGAAACATCCTCAGGTAATTTATAATCTTTAGGATATCCTTGAGCATTAAAAGTTTCTTTTGGAGTTAATTTTCTTATTTCTCCTGATGAGGTACATATTAACGGGACGTTGTGACCACCAGTTCCCATATTAGCTGTTAGTGCAGGAACTACTCCACTTTTATTTTCTCTAACATACTGTCTTCTCCATTGATATACAGTGTTCTGACTAGTTATTTCATCTTTTAATTTATCATAAAATGGTTGTTTCCCATCTCTATAATAATATATTTCTTTTTCTTTTATATCAAAATCAATAATATCTGACAACTTTGTTTCCAACTTAATCTCTTTTGGAAATTCAAATTTATCAAATGATTCTTTCTCTAAAAAACCAACTATATAAATACGTTCTCTATTTTGAGGTACATTTCCATAATCTTTACCATTTAATACTTTCCATTTTATATAATAGTTATTTTCAGTTAAAGCTTCTTTTATAACTTTAAAAGTATTACCATGGTCATGAGTAACCATGTTTTTTACATTTTCTAAGAAAATAGCTCTAGGTTTCTTATTTTTTATTATTCTTAATAATTCGAAAAACAAATCACCTCTTTCATCTTCAAACCCTTTTCTATAACCTGCTATACTAAATGCTTGACACGGGAATCCCCCCACAATAACATCTAACTTTTCTTCCTTTATTTCTTCTGGTTTTACTTCATGAATATCTCTAGGATCCAGAAAAACATCAGGAAAATTTAATTTATATGTTATTCTAGCATTTTTATCTATTTCATTGGCATACACCACTCTGAACTTATTAGTTTTTTCAAAACCTAATTCAATTCCACCTACTCCACTAAAAAAAGCGGCAACATTATATTTTGTAGAACTTACAGAATTTGTCATGTATAACTACTCCTTTTAAATTTTATTAACACTTTATTATATCATAAAATTATAGATAATGTTTTTATAGCGTTTATTTTTAATTTAATATAACTTTTTTAAAATGTATTGATACTCTATTTTTAGTAATAAGAAATTACATATTAAATTATATATTAATTTACTGAAATATAAAACCTTATACTAAAAGAAGAATTCCAAGTATGATTCTTCTACTTAGAATTCTTTTCTTATAAACTCTACATATTAATTTTATTTTCCTTCTTATTATCTACTTTACTATCGTCTGTTTCTTGTTCATTACTTTCCGACTTCAAGATATCTTCTATCCACTCAAAAAAATCTCTTAGTTCTTCCTTGGATACCTTTAACTCATCGTACATAACCTAAAACTTCCTCTCCTCATTATTTTATTATTCTTTTATGATTTCATAATCAAATAATCCATCTATCAATTCAATTTTATTAATTTTATCGAAATCATATTCAAAGATAGAAGCAATAATTATCTGATTATCTGGAAAATCTCTTTTTAAAATATTCATCATTTTAACTCCCAAATTTTCATTTCAACATACTACTTATTTTATTTTATAATTCTTTTAATTCAGAAGTTAATTTCACTAGGCTATTACACTATTTTTCATTTTGTACTTTTTTTAAAAGACTATTAATTTGTTTTTGTATTTTTTCATGGTCTATACTATTTAATACTCTCTCTTTTAATGTATCACCTGAGAATCTATCTAATTCATTATTAGAGATACTATTTAATAGATTTTCATACATATCATCTAAGCTAATGCCAGAAAATTTTAATAGATTTTCATCTTCACTTAACCAATCTGATTGAAATATTTTTTGTATATTAATCGTTTCAGCTTCTCTACTAATTTCTTTATAACTTAATGAGTATTTTCTTTTATTGTTATACTCTAATACAAACAAAATATGATATGGTATATTTTCATCAATAATATATATAACTGAATCATCAATTTTATAATCATAGAGTTCTACTCTAAATACATCTATTTCTTCTACAAAAATACCTTTTGCTATCTTCATAGTTGTAGAATCTATTTTATTTTCCCATGTTATAGACTTAATCTGATTTTCGAAATAGTTCTTAGCTTTATTAGAAATGGATTTTTTAGTATAAGGATCTTTATAATACTTCTGTTTAGGAATACATCTATTAAATTCTGTACTTTTGGGTAATCCTAACATTTTTTTCACCTCTTTACTTTATACCAAGAAAATAAATTCATCCTGAACCTTTCGTTTTCAGTTCTGTAACTCCTCTAAATTTAAATAATCTATATATTTTTTATTTCAAGTGCGAATAGAATGCTGTAGTGCACTATAATTTGTCTATAAAATAAATCTATCTCACTTTCCCTTGTTAATCCCATTTTTTTAGGTATCGCTTACGCTTCTACTTTAACATTTTCTTATATTTTTTCATATACATATTCTGCATTTATACTCATCATAATTATCACTCCCATGTGTTTATTTTGATTATACACTTATATATTTCTATTAGCAATACAAATGAGGTGAAATTTAATTTTTATTTAGGACCTGCACTCATATTTTTATAGTTGTTACTTATAAAACAACTTTTTAACAAGATATAACTAATCATTTACTTAATATAAATAAAATACTTATTCATCATTTCCTGTATTTTTTAATATTTCTTTACTATATATTTCTGAACTATTTCCTAAATTTTTAATTAATTCATTAATTTGACTAGTTGGAATATTAAATTTAGGTTTGAAATTTTTCAATATTTCTGATGTACCACCTAAGTTACCAATAATTTTACTAATATTACTACTAATAGGAGAGAATAACTCCATATTATAATTACTTGTAAGGTTATTCATTATATTTTTTGAAATCTGATTATGTTTCTTAATTTTTTCTTCTAGATTTTTTCGAAGTATAAATAATTCTTTTTGATTTTCTGATAATACAACTTCTTTTAAACCGAAATTCATATTATTTAAATTTCCAGATAATTGGCTAAAAATTTCACTTGTCTCTATAGCATTTGAAAATGCATCTCTTAATGAAGTATAAACAGCTGATACATTTTCATTTTCTTTATATTTCTCTTCATTTATATTTATAATTTCATTTTCTAATGTTTTAATCAGCTTTTTCAATAGTTTTTTGATTGAGTTAAACTCACTACTCGAAAAATCTTTATTATGCATTACTTTGTTTCTACTTGATCGAATTGTTTCTAAATCCTCTTTCTCAAGTTTAATATTATAATTATAAAATAGCCTATCCCACAAAGATTTTTTAACAGTTTTTTCTAAGATTTTTTTTATGCGATTAATATTTAGATTTTGTTTTATTATTTCAACTTTACATGCTTCTATTACTTCTTCATTACTCCATTCTTCACTTTCATTAAATAAATAATTAATATAATCATTGAATGAGAATTCTTCTAATGCATTCTCTATATATTGTTTTTCATTAATACCTTTCGCTTTGTGTGATTTTTCAATTTCTTTACTTATGGTTTTTTCAACCCACTCAGTTTCATACACCTGAATAACTGTCAAATATATAAACTGGCGAAGCGTCCTTTCAAATTTAGAAATAATAACAGATGCTTTATCGCAAAAATATCTTGATGAATCATCATATATTGTGATAATTCGATAATTTTTCCTATGCTCTCCATTTTTTATAGCTTTTTTTATCTCTTCGATTAGTTTTGCATTTCTTAGATTATTTCCACTTTTAGTAGTAGATATATTAAAAACAATATTATTACTTTCTTGAGCTTTTACTATATCAAACTTATAATTTACTTTCTTATAAAAAATTTCATTATTATTAATTTCAAATACACTACTAAAATCACTCTTTAATTCTTCAATATCTATATTTTTATATTTATGTAAAAATAATAATTTTAAAATCATTTTATCCCTCTCTTAATATTTCTATTAACTTAATCAACTATATAATTATTATGTTTAAATTAATTCATTATAATAATAAAATATAACCTGTACAATTTTATGTACTAATAAAACAAAAAATAATCATCTTTGCTCTGACCGGAAAAGATGATTATTTTTTATTAATAAATCTACTTGAATCATCGTTAAAAAATTGGCAACCTCTTTTAAAGATCAGCATTTACTTTTTAACTTTTCAATACTTAAATATCTATTTTTTTCTATCTTCTTAAGACTATTTTATGTCTTAAGTATTAGAGTTGATAATATTATAACTAAGAAAAGAGTTAACTCTTCTATAACTTCATAATAGCTACTATCTCTTCTCCGTCTTTTTCCTCTGTTTCTACAAAACCAACTGACTTATATAGTTGTCGTGCTACATCATTATCACTTTCATAAGATAACCAACAATATTTTGCTGTTTCACAAGGAAAAGTATTAACAAATTCCATAGCTAAATTCATCACTTTTTTACCAAATCCCTTACCTTGGAATTTTTTATCTATCATAAGACGCCATATATTATAATTCCCTTTAGCAATCTTAGGAGCACCTTCATCATCTGAATTTACATCAAAACCTATCATTAGAAAACCAATAGGTATATCGTCTTTATAAATACCAAATGTAAATACATGATTATTCTCAGTAATTGCTATATACGCTTCTATGATACTACTATTATTTGTAGCTACAAAACTCTTCTGATTATCAAAAACCTCTAATTTCAGAATCTCTCCTACATTGTTTCTATTAATCTTTTTCAATTCAAGCATAATTTAATCCCCATTGATTTTTTAATTTGAATATGATATTTATTTTTATAATTATAAAATGATTTCGTAACGTTTATATCCTGTTTCTCAGTATCTCTAACAAAGATTCTAATTTATAAACTTCGTTATTTTTCCTTCTTTTTTGTATGTTTCTACTGCTTTTGCTACTCTCTCGAAGTCACGCCTTAAGCTATAAGGATATCTCTAAATAATCTATATCCTAGTTTTTCGTTTACTTCGAATGCTAGTGTGTATAGTTCATATGTTTCCATCGAGTCAAAGTTTTCGTGTGCTTTTACTACATCTACTAATATGTCGTCACAATGTTCGACTAACGCTTTTTCTAGTCTATCATTTAAGAATTTTGATTTATCTAGAGTATATTTATACATTTCTCTTGATGTAGTTGAGAAATCTGCTACTAAACTTTCTCTATCTAGTTTATCGTATAGTTCATATCCTAACTGTTCATTTACATCTTTTGCGATTTCTACCAATCTTTCTTCTGATACTGGCTCTAAACTATATGCTGCGTTATTAACTTCCGATAATGCGTTGTAGTTTTCTTCTATCGCTTTTTGTAATAATTCTAATTTCATAAAGATCCTCTCAATAGTATTTCTTTCATTTATTCTTACATAACATTATACCATATTTATTGAAAATTATTTTATCACTTATTACTATATTTATTCTTTTTATCCCTACTGTTAATTCTTTTCTATGCCTTTTTTTCATTCAAACACCTCTTGAAAAATCTGTATTTCTACGTTAAAATTAATGTATTAACTAAGGAGAGTTTGAAATGAGTGAATCGAAAATTGTTTTAACTATTGATAATGAATTAAAAAATGAAGCTGAAGATTTATTCTTTAGTCTTGGATTAAATCTAGAAACTGCTATTAGCATGTTCCTTACAAGAGCTGTTAATGAAGGTGGGATACCTTTTGAAGTAAAACAAACAAAATACGTTGAAAGTCCTGATTTTATCTCTAGTCACTTCACTATTAAATCAGCTGTATATGAGATTAATGAATACATAAAAGATAGATTTAACGAAGAACCTTCATTTTATCTAGCATGTGAAAATAGAGGTCTTACAGATGATGAAGCTAGTAAATTATTCATTCTATTTTCTAATAATACTGAAGAGATTGATCAAGAAGAGTTCACAGAAAAAAATATTGATAACCTAGTAGAATTATCTACAATCGCCTTTCCAGCATTAAGACGACTATCAGATGAACAACTACGTGATATCGTGAATGCATATATTACAAACTACTATTTAATTAGATAATAAAAACTAAACGATGAACTTTTAGGAGTGATTTTAAAATCAATTAGTATAGATTTAAAATCACTTCTTTTTTTATTTAGCTATGTAATTTTGAAAAACGTAAAATTGTATTGGCAGTAGACTTCCAACTTTTATATTTTTTACCTCGAATTGGAAGTTCACTTCCAACTTTTGTCTTTTTCCCTCTAAATTGGAAGTTGAGTTCCAACTCTATTTATTTATTCTTTATTCCATTTCCTCAGATTTTTATTTTTACATTCTTTTTATTTTCTGATAAACTATAATTGGAAATAAATAAAACACTTACATTTATGTAAATAAGAGGAGATTAAAATGGCAAAATTCAATAAAAAAGTTGTTTCACTAGCTTCAATTGCTGCAACATTACCTGCCCTAATCGGTAGCTATGCAGGTTATCAAAAATTACGTTATAAACGTAGTGCAAAAGCTGGTTTAATCGAGTTATATCTTGGTAATAAATATAAGAAGCTAAGAGATATCGATGAAACTAAAAGATTAGAAAAGCAAAAGTTAGATAATGCTGAGGAAAGTGTAAATGTATATGAATTCGATACTAAATCTAAATTCTATACTAGTATTGTCTCTGATAGACAGGTATGGCATTTAAACAGTTTTAATAATTCTAATTCTACTATTTTCTATATTCATGGTGGCTCTTACGTTCATGAATTCGTAGATATTCAATGGGAAATGGCTGATAAAATTGCTAAAGAAGCTGATGCTGAGGTTATTATTCCTGATTACGGATTAGCCCCACTATATACTTATAAAGATAGCTATGAACTTCTAACAAAATTATACACAGACTACGTTGCTGAGAATCCAGATAAAGATGTCTATATTATGGGAGATAGTGCTGGTGGTGGCTTAGCTCTAGGATTAGTTCAAGACTTTGTTCGAAATAATATTAAACTACCAAAAGGCCTTATTTTACTAAGTCCATGGGTTGATTTAACTATGTCGAATCCTGATATTAAAAAATATATCAAAAAAGATCCTCTACTACACGTAGATACTCTACTAGCTGATGCCAAATCTTGGGCTGGTGATGCAGACTTATCTGATTGGAAGGTTTCTCCATTATACGGTGAGATGAAGAATTTACCAGAGGTATTATTATTCTCAGGAACACGTGAATTATTATATCCTGACATAGCATTATTAGCTGAAAAACTTCGTGAAGCAAATGTTAAGACTGAATTCGAAATTGGTAAAAACTTAAACCACGTATACCCTGCCTTCCCAATACCAGAGGCAACTAAAGCCATTTCTAAAATTGTTGAGTTTGTGAAGAGTAAATAGTAAAAGTTAAATACAAAAAAGATGTACTCAAAATTATGATTAAAAAATCTATTTTTGAGTGCATCTTTATTTAGTATTATTCTCAACATTTAAAACTATTTTTTAAATTTAAAATATAAAATATTTCAAGAATTACAATCGCTTATTTTCTATTTATACTTAATAGTTTCTTCTGCTATAGCATTCGTTAATAATTGTGAAAAATTAATATTGTATTTTACTGCAATATCATTAGCCCATTTAGGAATAGACAATGTCTTTTTTATTAACGTGTTACTATCTAAATATTCTCTCAAATCTACAACAACCATTGATACAAAGGATTTATTAAGAACATAATAATCCTTCATCTCAGGATCATCTTTAAAAGGAAAATCATCTTCAATTGACAACTCATTTATATTACTTGACTTAGGTAATCTTTCTCCATCTTCCAAATAATCACTAAGAGCTAATCCTAAATAATCTGATGCCATACTCATTGATTCTGCTATACCTATCCCCTGTGTTCCACTTCCTTTTAAATCTGGAAAATAAACATTATAAATCTCTTTTTCTTCACTTTCTTTGTTAAAATAAAAAATTGCTGGATAACTTACTAACATTATATCACCTCATTAATTCGGAGCTGGATTATAATAATCCAGCATCCTTTAATATACCCTTCTCTGTGAATTTATTCAATTCACCTTTCGGGATAATGATAGGTCTCTTCTGTCCAGGTTTTTTCATTTTTACATGAGATCCCTTTCCGCCTTTACATAAAGTAAAACCGTACTTTTTCAACAGTTTAACCATCTCTTCTTGTGTCATCGGCATAATATTTAACCTCCTGACATTTTAACTATACTACGTATTTATACGTATGTCAATTATATTACTCCTATTTTTCAAAATATATTCTACTTAAATTGAATATTTTCAATTTTCCACTTTTTCATCTGCGAATGTCCATTTTTATTCCCTAATGTCCACTTTAAAACCGTTAAAGTCCAGTCTTACTACCTAATATCCACTTTTTTAACCATGAAAGTCCAATTTAACTTCCCAATGTCCACTTTTTTTGGGAAATATCCAGTTTTATTTCCCAACACCCGCTCTTTTTTTCTATTAAAATATATTTTTCAAACTAATTCCTGCTCTATTTATATTTAAGTCGATTACCAAATACAACAAAAACTCGAAACAAAGATTTTTCCTTGTTTCGAGTTCGTTTAATATTTTCGTTATTATCGTTTTGCGATTTCTTCTAATAACATTTTGTTGATCATTTGTGGGTTGGCTTGTCCTTTTGAGGCTTTCATGATTTGACCTACTAAGAAACCAATCGCACGGTCACGACCGTTTTTGTAGTCTTCGATAGATTTTGGATTGTTATCTAATGCTTCGTTTACCCAAGCTAATAATTGTCCACTATCTGATACTTGTACAAGACCTTTTTCTTTAACGATTTGTGCAGCATCTCCACCGTGTTCGATAAGTTCTGCGAATACTTTTTTAGCGATTTTACTTGAGATTGTTCCGTCAGTGATTAATTTAATCATTCCTGCTAAACCTTCTGCAGTTAGCGCTGTTTCTTTAAGTTCTTTTTGTACTTTGTTTAAGTATGCATTCACATCTACCATTAAGTAGTTAGAAGCTAATTTTGGATCTGCTCCTAAAGCCACAGTTTGTTCGAACATATCTGACATTTCTTTAGTTAATGTAAGAACGTGAGCATCGTATGCTGGTAATCCAAGTTCTTCTTGGTATCTTCTTTGACGAGCATCTGGAAGTTCTGGAATAGTTTTTCTTACTTCTTCCATCCATTCATCAGAGATGATCATAGGTACGATATCTGGTTCTGGGAAGTAACGGTAATCGTCTGAACCTTCTTTAACACGCATAAGTTTAGTTGTTCCTGTTGTTTCATCGAAACGACGTGTTTCTTGGTCAATTTTTCCTCCTGAAAGGATAACTTGTTCTTGACGTTTTTCTTCGTACTCAAGACCTTTCTTAACGAAAGTGAATGAGTTTAAGTTTTTAAGCTCAGTTTTTGTACCGAATTCATCTTGACCGTAAGGACGGATTGAGATGTTTGCGTCACAACGCATTGATCCTTCTTCCATTTTAACGTCAGATACTTCGATATATTGAATGATTGAACGTAATTTTTCTAAGTAAGCATATGCTTCTTCTGGAGTTCTAATATCTGGTTCAGATACGATCTCGATAAGTGGTGTCCCTTGACGGTTAAGGTCAACTAGAGAGTAACCATTTTTGTGAGTTAATTTACCAGCATCTTCTTCAAGGTGAGCACGTGTAATACCGATACGTTTTGTTTCTCCGTTTACTTCGATATCAATCCATCCGTTTTCCCCGATTGGTTGGTCAAATTGTGAGATTTGGTATGCTTTCGGGTTATCTGGATAGAAGTAGTTTTTTCTATCGAATTTTGACTCGCGAGCTACTGTCATGTTAAGCGCCATTGCTGCTTTCATTCCCCATTCTACCGCTCTTTTGTTTACTACTGGAAGTACCCCTGGGTATCCTAAGTCGATAACGTTTGTGTTAGTGTTTGGTTCTGCACCAAAGTGAGCTGGAGATGGTGAGAATATTTTTGAATCTGTTTTTAATTCTACATGGACTTCTAGTCCAATTACTGTTTCAAAATGCATCTTGTTTCTCCTATTATAATTCTATTATTTTATCATGTAAGTTGTAGTGTTGTTCGAAGTTGTACGCTACATCGTATAGTGTAGATTCTGCGAATGGTTTAGCAATGATTTGCATACCGATTGGACGGTTACCTTTGAATCCACATGGAATACTGATACCTGGTAATCCAGCCATGTTTACTGGAATTGTTAAGATATCGTTAGCGTAGATTTTAATTGGATCTCCTACTTCTTCTCCAATGTTGAATGCTACTGTTGGAGCAGTTGGCCCAATAATTACATCGTATTCTTCGAATACTTTATCAAAGTCTTGTTTGATTAGTGTACGAACTTGTTGTGCTTTTTTGTAGTATGCATCGTAGTATCCTGAAGATAATACGTATGTTCCTAACATGATACGACGTTTAACCTCAGCTCCAAATCCTTCTCCACGTGTTTTTTTGTAGATTTCTTCAAGGTTTGTTGCGTTTGGACTTCTAAATCCGTAACGAATACCATCGAAACGAGAAAGGTTTGAACTTGCTTCAGCAGAAGCGATGATGTAGTAAGTTGAGATAGCGTAGTCTGTGTTTGGAAGACTTACTTCTTCTACGATAGCTCCTTGGCTTTCTAGGTATTTAACACCTTCAAGTACGACTTGTTTAACTTCTTCGTCAATTCCGGCACCGAAGTATTCTTTAGGAAGAGCGATTTTCTTACCTTTGATATCTCCAGTGATGATTTTGCTGAATTCTGGCACTTCTACAGGTGCGCTAGTCATGTCGTTAGCATCTAATCCTGAGATGATTTCTAATACACGAGCGTTATCTTTTACTGTACGAGTCATTGGTCCGATTTGGTCTAGTGATGAAGCGAATGCTACTAATCCAAAACGAGATACACGTCCGTATGTTGGTTTTAATCCAACGATACCACAGTATGAAGCTGGTTGACGTACAGAACCACCAGTATCACTTCCTAGAGTGAAACTAACTTGTCCTGCTGCTACTGCTGTAGCTGAACCACCACTTGATCCTCCTGGTACTGCATCTAAGTCGTGAGGGTTACGAGTAAGTTTGTAGTAAGATGTTTCAGTAGATCCACCCATTGCGAACTCGTCCATGTTTAATTTTCCTAAAAGAATTGGGTTTTCTTTGTTAAGTTTGTTCATTACTGTTGCATCGTAAATTGGATTGAATCCTTCTAAGATTTTTGATGCACAAGTTGTTTGAATATCTTTTGTAACGATGTTATCTTTGATTCCCATTGGGATACCGAATAATTTACCTTCAGCGCGTCCTTCTTCTTGAGCACGGTCTAAAGCTTCGGCTTGTTTTAATGCTACTTCTTCAGTTACTGTAATGAATGACCCTACTTTTTCATCAGTAGCTTTGATTCTGTCTAGTGATTCTTTTACTAAATCACTTGGTTTAATTTCTTTATTTTTAAGTTTAAGTTCTAAACTTTCAATTGATTCATGTAATAAACTCATTAAATTATCTCCTTATTTTATTCAATAATAGTAGGTACTTTGAATTGTCCTGCTTCAGTTTCGTGAGCATTTTTAAGAACTTCTTCTCTATCCATTCCTGGTTTTGCAACATCCTCACGGAAAACATTCACTAAGTCTAAAACGTGATATGTTGGTTTTACATTTTCTGTTGGTGCGTTGTTGATTGTATTGAATAAATCTACAACTTTCTCTAATTTTTCGATGTATCCATCTACTTCACTTTCTTGGATTTCTAATCTAGAAAGATGAGCGATGTGAGCTACTTGTTCTTTCGTAATTGTTGTCATAAGTGCCTCCATATTTTTATCAATTTTAACTTCTAATATTAGCCAAACCGCATATAATTTGAAATAAAAAAACGCCCCATATAGTCATTTAACTACATGGGACGATTACTAGTTTCGTGGTGCCACCCGAATTCATACCAGTTTCCTGATACCTTTCAACTTATATTCGGTTTTATAAAGAGTGTTGCTTATTTCAATCATTATTATTTAATCTTTCAGCCTAAGGATTAAACTCTCTTCTAAAAAAAACATGAAATAAAAGTCTCTTTACTAATATTTTATATTACGGTTTACTTAGTCTATATTATACTAAACAACCGTCATTGTCAAGGATTTTATTAGAAATGTTAGAGTGAGTGAAGAATTATTACTCTTTGTAATTGAATTTCTAATCGCTCTATACTGAATATGTGTTTGTTATTTTTATTAGTTAGGGACAATTCGACAAAATCGACTTTCGAATCACGCCCTCTTTAAAGTGCTACTTTGTTCTTCTAGGTTTTAAAGCTGATAAACCGTGTGTCTTAAGTATAATTATTTTTTAACAATCTACTTTTAATTAGTTTGTCATCTTATTCTCCTAAAAATTCTATTAACTCTTTTGAAAATTCATCTGCATATTGGAATAATGATCCGTGCGCTGCATTTGGATAAATTATTAATTTACTATTTTCTATTTTTTGATGCATGTTATACGAGTTAACTGTAGGTACCATTAAATCTTTATCTCCATTTACAATTAGTGTAGGTTGAGTAATAAATTTTAAATCATCATATCCTACAGTACTCCAACGTTTAATTGCTTTTAATTGTCCTAAAAAGCCTGGTACTTTCATCTCTTCATCTGCATTTTCTTTACTACGACTTGCTAATCTATCTAGTACTTTATTCGCTTCTATTTTTCCTTTTTCATCGTGGTTATAGAAGATAAATCTCTTAGGATCCACCCTCTTTAATCCAGCTTTTAGCATGAATTTGAAAGTAGTACTAGTTACAGTTCCGATTCCTTCTCCATCTCTTGGCCCTGTTCCTACTAATATTAATTTATCAACTAAATCGCTAGCTAATCTTGTTACTTCTTGAGCTATCATTCCACCCATTGATAATCCTAGTAAGTTAATTTTATCGTAACCTAATTCTTTAATTATATCTATTGCTTGTTGTCCCATTCCTGGAATTGTTGTAGCTACTTTCCCTTCACTTCCTCCAACTCCTGGTAGGTCTAATAAGATAATATGATGTTTTTCTGCTACTAGGTCGATAAATTTCGGATCCCAATTATCCATTGTCGCTGCTAAGTGTACTAACATCACTAATGGTTTTTCTGATTTACCTTTATTAATTTCTCTATATGCTATTTTTAATCCATTAACATTAATGTATTCATTTCTTTTATTTATATATGACATGATTGTCTCCTAACTTTATTGTGTTTGTTGATATTTTGCGATAATAAGAGCGACTTTGAAAAATCGATTATTAAGAAACCATAATTTTCTAGTCGCACTCTTCTTTCATTATTTCTATATTTTTATATTATTTAAAACTTAAAACTGTTTTACCTCTTGAACGGCCATTAGCTACTTTATCTAATGCTTTATTTACATCTTTAAAGTCAAATACCGTGTCTACCGATGGTTTAATTTCTAATTTTGTGAAAATGTCAGCTACTTCTTGAAGTTGTTTACCATTCGATTCTACGAAAATGAAGTCATATGATACACCATATTTATTTGCCATTTTATCGAATTTTCTTCCAGCTAATCCTAGAATAAATTGTTTCCACCAAGCTAAGTTCATACGTTTAGCAAAACTTCCATTTGGCATGGCTCTTAGTGAAACTAATTTACCACCAGATTTCATAATAGTCATTTGTTTTTCTGTTTCTGCTCCACCTAAAGTATCAAGCACATAATCAACATCTTTTAGTACTTTCGTATAATCTGTTGTTTTATAGTCGATGAACTGATCAACACCTAGTTTTTCAACACGTTCTTTGTTTTCTACACTACCGTTAGTGATTACTGTCAGATCTTTTGCTTTAGCGATTGGAATAGCCATACCACCTACTCCACCTGTTCCACCTGAGATGAAGATTGTTTTGCCTGACTCTGCTCCCATAAGATCTAAAGCTTGCATAATTGTTAATGCTGTTAATGGAACGGCTGCAGCTTCTTCATCAGTTAAATAATCTGGTACTTTAGCAATTGAATCTTGGTTAATAGCTACAAATTCAGCAAAGGCTCCGATTTTATCTAATGGTAATCTAGAGAATACTCTATCTCCAATTTCAAAATTAGCTACACTACTTCCTTTTTGTTCAATAATACCTACTACTTCATTACCTGCAACTTGTGGAAGTTTGTAAGGTACGATAATCTTTACTTCACCACGTGAAACCATATTATCTAGTGGATTTACTCCAGCTGCTGTAACTTTTACCAACACTTCACTTTCACTTATTGTAGGTACTGCTACTTCTCTAATTTCAAGTTCTATATTATTTTTATTGTATTTTGTGTGTACGGCTGCTTTCATTGTTTATTTTTCTCCTATTATGTATAATTCTTTAATTAATTTTTCTAATGTTTTACTTTCTAGTTTTTTATAAAAAGCTTCTTGTGCTTCATTAAATACTGGCTGTAATAAATTTTCGATATTTAAACCAACTGGGCATTCTTTATTAGCACCTTCATGGATATTTACTAAGTATTTATCAGGATAAATGATTTGATAAATTTCTGATAATGTAATGTCTTTAGGCTCTTTCGCCAATGTTATTCCTGTTTTTCCTTGTTGGCTTTCTATTAGTCCACCTTTTTTTAATACTGCCAAAATCTTTCTAATGTGACTACTATTTGTGTTGACACTTTTGGCTAGTAACTCCGAAGAAACTACTTTATCTGTTTCTGAAATATATATTAGTATGTGTAATGCTACTGAAAATTTTGTATCCATATTATTCTCCTTTAGCTGTCTTTTTCTAAAATTATCCTAATATAATATTTAACTTGTTCTCGTATCTGATACAAGTATAAGTTTAACATCATATTTTTTATATGTCAACTACTTTTCAAATTTTTTAAATAATATTTAAAATAGCCACTTTATACAGCTATTATACAGATGAACTACTACATCCTTACCGTCATATTTTCTAATTTCATATAGCGCTAAAATTTTTAGAATATTTTACTGGGCAAATATTTCCTCGTATATTCTACACTCGAAATATTAACAGCTAATCCACCTTTTTAGTTGCTTAAATATTGAAAATAGTATAATATGTGTAGGTATGTAGATTACTAGAATACTCTAGTTAATATGTAAAAATAAAATATTTGAGAGGTATAAAATGGAAAATTGGGTTGAAATTACAATTCATACTACTAATGAAGCTAGTGAAATAGTGGAGTCTATTCTTCTTGATTATGGATCAACTGGGGTTGCTATCGAAGATCCTACTACTCTTGAGGAGAACTTACATGATGATTTCGGTACTATCGTTGAGCTTAGTCCTGCTGATTATCCTGAAGTCGGGGTTATCGTTAAAGGATACATCAATGAGCTAAATTTTGATGAAGAAACTTTCAAGCGCTTTGAAGCTGAACTTCTTGCTTTAGGTGAAAATATCAACATTGGAGATTTCTTCAAAATTGAGACTACTATTATTCAAGATAGCGACTGGGAAAATTCTTGGAAAGATTATTTCGATATTCTTAATATCGGTGAAAAATTTGTTATTGTACCTACATGGCGTGAATATGATAATACTGAAGATAAATATATTATAAATATCGATCCAGGTATGGCTTTTGGTACTGGTGGTCACGAGACTACTTCTCTATGTATAAAAAACCTTGAAAAATATGTTCAAAGAACTGATAATGTTATCGATGTTGGTTGTGGAAGTGGTATTTTAAGTATCTCTGCTAGTTATTTAACTGATGGTAATATTAAAGCTGTTGACTTGGATAAGCTTGCTGTTGATGTTTCTTTTGAGAACTTCGCATTAAATAATCTTGAGAAAAGAATCGAAGTTGAACAAGCTAGTCTTCTTACAAAAGAAACTAAAAAATATAATATTATCGTAGCGAACATTCTTGCTCATATCATCGAGCTTATGATTGATGATGCGTATAACTTATTAGAAGATGGTGGTTACTACATCACTTCTGGCATTATCGAAGAGAAGAAAGATGAACTTCTTGAAAAAATGTTAGAACGTGGTTTCAAACTTGTAGAGGAAACTTCTGATAACGGATGGTATTCATTCGTAGTAACTAAATAATACAAACCTACTCTTAATTTTGTATAGAATATATATGAAATTAGGAGTTTTTTAATATTACTATGAAATATGGTAAATTTATTTTATAATAGTAATGAAAGCACTTAAAAGGAGAGATGTTATGAGTAATAATAATTCTAAGCCAAATAATAATAATTCAAATCAGAACACTAATCAAAATTATAGCAACTATAATCAAAATGGTTACAACGGACAAAATAACTATAATAACCAATACCAAAATTATAATGAACAAGGTTATCAAGAAGGATACAATCAACAATACCAAAATTATAATAACTCAAATCAGCAATATCAAAATAATCAACAGTATGACTATTCTAATCAAAATTATCAAACTAATAATCAATATAATTATGGTAATCAACAAAATAATGGTCAACAATATCAAAATTATCCAGGATCGACAAATAACCAACAATACCAAAACTACAATAATGTAAATAGTCAACCAAATTATAGTAACCAATATCAAAATTATAACAATCCTGCTCAAAATCAACAAAATACTCAAAACAATAGACAATTCTATCAAAACAATAATAGACCAAATAATCCACAGGGATTTAACCCTAATAAGAAAAAGAAAAGTAAACTTGTACCTATAGTTTCTAGTATTCTTGGTGTCGTACTTCTTAGTGGAGGCGGATTGTACTATTATTCAAAATCTACTAATAAACCTATCTCTAGCATTTTTTCTTTTGGTAAAAAATCAGATGAAGAACTTTATACTCCTATACTAGAGAAATATAAGAAGGCAATGGACTCTGGTGAGGTAAAATCTGATTCTGAGATTAATAATTTCGCAATCGAAAATTATAATTCAAAAGGAAAAAATAAAGATTACATCAAGTATGTATATTATGATATTGATGGTAATGGTAGAAATGAATTACTTATCTGCGATAAAGATAATCTAAATAGCCCTTTTGCGATATATTCTTATGATAATAGTAATAAGGTTAATTTAATTTACCAAGTTGAATCTGGTAATGATATTTCTAAATCTATATTCTATAATGATAAATCTATTTGGATACATGATACTACCAACAACAATGACACTTATATTGTCTATAAATTAAAAGATGATGGTTCAAAATTCGAGAGAGTTCACGATATTAACTTTGCCGAGTATAAAAAAATTAACAAAAAATTCAAAGATTCAATTTCATCTGAAGAGTTTGAATCTAAAGATGAATTCTTCAAAAAATATCCAATTCCTACTGATAAAATTGATTTTTCTAAATTAGGATATAAAGCATTATATTACTACAATGATCCTAATGCTCAAGAAGAAAAACAAAGTGACAACAACAATAATAATGAGGAGAAAGATGAAAATAAAGCTGAATTCAATAATTATCAGCTTGCAGTGATAGGACGAGTATTATTCTATGATTCTATCGATACACTAAACTCGATACGTCTAGATTATAATACTGGATTTATAATAGCTGGTAAAAACGGAACTTATGGAACTAGTTTAGGCACTAATGGTAGTGATATCCTAGTAACTAAGAAAAATGATGGTATCGACATAAAAGTATTAGATTATGATAAACCTGCTGCTCAACGTGATTTTAAAGTATATAAATCAGTAACTTATAAAGAAATAAAAGAAAAAATATCAAAAGAAGATTTAGATAAAATTAATAAAGTAATTGAGGAATACAAGAAAACTAACAATTATCAATCAGGTCGCGACAAAATAGAAGATTAATTTTAACTTCCTCACCTATTATTTGGGTGAGGTTTTTTTTCATATATTTTCTTATAATATTTTGAAAATAGTTAATCTTATTTTATAATAGTATTTAAATGAAGTTTATAGGAGAGTTTTTATGAGTAATAAAGATAATTTAAATAATAGTTCGCAGCCAAATAATAATAACATAAACAATAATGCGAATTTTGGACAACAATATCAAAATAATAATCAACAAAATAATAATGTAAATAACATGCAATATCAAAATTATAACGGTACTCCAAATAGTCAACAAGGTTACAATAATCAATATCAAGGGATAAATAACAATAGACCTCAACGCCCTTATAATAACCAAAATCAAAACTTATATAACAATTTTGGAAATAGACAAAATACTAATTATAATAATCAAGGTTACTATCAAAATACTAATGGTCAAAATTATCCACAAAGTTTTAATCAAGAAAAAAAGAAACGCTCAAAATTCGTTCCAATAGTTTCTAGTATTCTTAGTATCATTCTACTTAGTGGTGGTGGCTTATATTATTATTCAAAAACTACAAATCAATCTTTATCTAGTATTTTCTCATTTGGTAAAAAAGAAAAAGAGAAAGAAATTTACTCACCTATTTTAAGGAAATATAAAGAAGCTATGGATAGCGGTGAACAGCAGTTTGATTATGAGGTTAATAATCGTGTAATTGAACGATATAATTCTAGTTCTAAAGATAAAGATTATTTAGAATATAGTTACGATGATATTGATAATGATGGGAAAGATGAACTACTTGTTTTCGAAAAAGATAATTATGCTAGTCCAGCAGCAGTTTATTCTTATGATGAACAGAGTAAAATTAATGTTATTTACAAAGCTGAAACTAAATCTATTCAACCTACAACTTTCTATAAAAATAAATTAATAGTAGTTCAAGACAACGAAGGTTCTAACGATAGATACACGATTTATCAGTTTAAAGACAATGGTATAAGATATGAAATGGTTCATGATATAGACTTCGGTATACCAAAAGATTTAAGTGGAAAATACAAAGATATAATTACTAAAGAAGAATTTGATTCAAAAGATGAGTTCTTTAAAAAATATCCACTATCTGGTGAAAAAATTGAGTTTTCTAAGTTAGATTATCAATCTGTTTATAACTCTATTACTGAATCTAGTAGTAGCAATAATAACGAGAAAAAGCATGAGAGAAAAGTTGAGGATAAACCTAAATATACTAAAATGCAACTTGCTTTGATTGCTCGTGCTATTATGGCTGGTTCGACAGATCCTCTAGTATTACCATTAAACTATGATAGTTATTTCTCTATTCGTGCTTCTAAAAATGGTGTTGTTTCTGACTTCGGTACAAGAGCAAGTGTAGTTAGTGTTAATATTCGAGAGAATGATATTGAAATTATTGTAGTCGACTACTCTTCTCCAAATCGTATGTATGATGTTGCTAAAACTGTAACTTACAAAGAGATTCAAGAGACATTCAAAAAAGAAGATATGGATAGAATTAATAAAACTATCGAAGAATATAAGAAAACTAAAAGTTATAAAAATAATAAGATTGATGAATAACATAAAGATGTTACATTAGTAAATAAAAATATTATAAAGGAGCGTCTCAACAAAATTGATTTCTCTAAAATCATGATTTTTGAGGCACTTCGTCTTTTTTTATAAGTTTCAAATAATACTTTGAAAATACCTAATCTTATTTTATAATATAATTGAATATACTTATCCGGGAGAAACAAAATGAGTAAGAATAACGATAACTACAATAATCAACGAAATAATAATCAACAAAACACTAATCATAATAATGTAAATAACGAGCAACAAGGTTATAACCAACAATATTCAAACTACAATAACCAACAAGAATTCAACCAACAATACCAAAACTACAGTAATAACCAAGAAGGATTCAACCAACAATACCAAAACTACAGTAATAACCAACAAGGATTTAATCAACAACACAATAACTATGGTAACGGACAACAGGGATTTAATCAACAATATCAAAACTACAATAATAATCAACAAGGACTTAACCAACAATACCAAAACTTCAATAATAATCAACAAGGATTTAACCAACAATACCAAAACTACAGTGATCAAAAAAATCCTAATTTTATGAACACTCCTCAAAATCTTAATAATAACTTTAATCCCAACAAGAAAAAGCGTTCAAAATTCATTCCAATCATATCAACTATACTTGGACTTGTATTAATTGGTAGTGGTGGTTTATACTACTATTCAAAAACTACTAATAAATCTATCTCTAGTATTTTTTCTACTAGTAAAAATGATGATGAGATTTACGCTCCTATACTAGAGAAATACAAAAAATCTATGGATAATAATGAATTAGGAGAAAATTCTGAAGTTAATAAATTCGCGATTAAAAATTATGAAGAATATGGTAAAGAGAAGAATTATATAACTTATAGTTATTATGATGTAGATGAAGATGGTAAAAATGAATTAGTCATTGCTGAAAAAGATAAACCTAACAGTCCATTTGCTATTTATTCATATAATTCAAACAAAATTACAGTACTATATCAAGCTGAATCTAGAAATGATATTCCTCGTGCAAATTTCTATAAAGATAGAACTATATGGATTCACACGAAAGAAAAAAACTATGACAGATATGTCGTTTACAAACTAAATGATAAAAAAGATAAATATAATAAAATACACGACATCACAATATCTGAGAAAGAAAAAAAAGATGGAAAATATCTTGATACAATATCAAATAATCAATTCAGTAGTCTAGAAGACTTCTTAAAAAATAATAAAAAATCAAATGATAAACTAGACTTCTCAAAATCTGATTATAGATCAGTATATACTTACAATGAAAATAAAAATAATTCTTCAGAAGATAACAAAGAAACATCAAAAGTAGAATACACGAATTCACAACTTACTTTAATAGGACGAGCTCTTCTAGCGAATTCAACTAACTTTGATGAGATTATTATTAACTATGAATCACCATTTATAATGTCAGAAGATAATGGGAAATTTTCATCAAGTATGGGAACAGGTGGCAGTACAGTACAGGTTATCAAAACTAATGATGGTATAGAAATACAAACACTAGACTATGATAAACCCGTTGGTCAACGTGATTTTAAAACAGTTAAGAAAGCAACATATAAAGAAATTAAAGAAAAAATTACAGAAAAAGATTTAGAAAGAATAAATAGTATGATTGAGCAATATAAAAAAACTAAAAGTTATCAAGAAAATAAATATAGAATCAAAGATTAAGACACTTTTCTTCTATTAGGTCATTAAAAAATAAGAACTCCTAAGTAGAATTTCTACCTAGGAGTTCTCTTTATATATTTTTAATTAGCTTTTGGTAATTCAATAGCATTCGCTGTTGAACCTTTCGTTAACATATCATTTAAGTTATCATAACTGATTTCAATCATGTTTGATAAAGCTTCATCTGTATTAGAACCAACGTGTGGTGTAACTAATACTTTCGGATATAAATCAACTAATTCTCTAACTACTTGATCTGAGATGTCGTCTCCATTTTCGAAGTTTTTGAAGAAGAATTCTGCTTCATTTGCGAATACATCTGTTCCAAATCCATCAAGTTTACCAGATTTAATAGCTTCTAAAATAGCTGCATTATCTTGTAATTCTCCACGAGCTGTATTGATTAAGATTGCTCCATCTTTCATTTTTGAGATGAATTCTGCATTTACCATCTTATCATTTTTTCCTGGGAAGTATGGTACGTGTAAACTTACGATATCACATCGTTCTAATAAGTCGTCCATTTCAACAAATTTAACTACGTGTTTTGCTTCTTCACTTTGGAATACGTCAAATCCGTAAACATCAGCACCTAATCCTTTAAATAGTTTCGCTTCAGTTAGACCGATTTTCCCTGTTCCGATGATACCAACTTTACAGTTACGAATTTCTTTACTGAACATTGTTCCATCTACACGGAAGTCATATTTTGATGTTTTATTAACTGTGTGAGCAACGTGTCTTAGTAATGACATCGCTAATGTTAAAGATAATTCTGCAATTGCGTTTGGAGAATATCCTGGTACACGAGCAACACTCATATTGTAATCAGCTGCCGCTTGAAGATCGATGTGGTTGAATCCTACTGTACGAGTAAATACATATTTAATTCCGTACTCGTTCATTTTTTCAATATTAATTCTATCAGCAACACAGTTACCACGTAAGATTACTGCATCCATCCCTTCAGCTGTGGCGATATTATCGTGATTTAATAATTCTTCTACAAGTTTTAATTCAAAATTATATTTATTTAGTTTTTCAAAAAATGGTACTTCATTTGGTCTAACACCATAACATACAACTTTTAATGTCATTATCATTTCCTTCTTTCTTTATTCTTTATTATTAAAAACTAGACGAGACTGCTTATCGGCAATCCCGTCTTTTCATTATTACCGATTATAAAAATCTATCTTTTATATTAATGGAAAATTCCAAGTGAACCGATAATTTGTACAATTACGATCCATACTGGAGTAAGGATAACCGCTCCTAATGTTCCAAGTAATGATGCATTAGATGCTAATACTGCATCTTTATCAAAGCTAATAGCATACGCAGCTGCTACTGTTGCTGGAGGTGTTGCCATCATAACAACGATTGTTCCTAAAGCTGTAAGGTCAACTGGTAAAACGTGTGTTACAGCTAATACCGCTAAGATTACGATATTAATAGCTGGAATAACGATAAGTTTAACAGCTGTGTAGTACCAAGTTGGTTTGTTTGATAGTGCATCTTTGAATGATACTGAACCTAGTGTAGCTCCGATTGCTAACCATGCTAATGGAGATGCTAAACTAGATAAGTATGTTAAAATTTGTTTGAATTGTGGTAATGTTTGGTCAAGTCGTAAGAATGCATATTCTTTAACAACTGTTTGCCCGTCTTTTACAGTTGATACTGCAACTTGCGGTAAACTTCCTTGGAATAACCAAATGAATAAACCTAGGAATGTTGCGATAACGATTGGATTTAAAAACATTGTCTTAACATTTTTCATCGTCATTTTTAATCCACTCATTTTAATATATCCATATGAGTATAAGAAGATACGATATCCAATGTTAAAGATAGATGCGTAAAGTGTTCCAGTTGGACCATAAATAGCTGTTACTATTGGAATTCCGAAGAATGTTGTTGATCCAAAGATAGAAAGAACGCGCATTGTATCTTGTTGATCACCTTTAAATTGCATGAATAAAGGTTTACTAATAATAATTAAAACTATATATACTAAAATACCCCAAATTAATACGTTAAGACCTTGTTTTAAACTCTTTTCATTTATATCAACTAAGAACGAGTTAAACGCAAGGGCTGGTAATGAAACTGTAAGTACTACAGAAGTAAGTACCTTCCCGATTGAATCATTAAATACACCCTTTTTACGTAAGAAGTATCCTAATAAAATAATAGCTATACTTGAAATAATAGCGGTATTAATTTTTTGATTCGTCAATGTTTTAGTAAAAACATCTAAAAAATTCATAACTGTATAAACTCCTTTGAAAAAAATATTTTAGTGTACTAATACACTTTTAAGACTTTTTAAGTGTATCATTATATAATAATTTTTCCAATATTTCTAAACTATTCGAAGTTATTTAATTAAAGTAAAAATAACGAGTCTATAATAAATACGGTTGATAATAAATATCAGCCGTATTTAAATTTATAAAAAAATAGAAAAGAATGTAAAATTCCTCTATAATTTAAGTATGAGCAAAAAATCAAGAAAGGAAATTTACATTCATATGTGTAATTATAGCAAATCTCTTAAAATAACGCTACAAATAACTGACAAAAATATAAAAATTCTAGATAAAACAGATGAAATTGAAATAAATGGTTGTAAGCATCTAGTTTATTATGGAGTATTGGAAGCTTCATCTAACTTTTGTCCTTATTGCCAAAAATGTAAGATAATTAATAACGGTTATAGAAAAGTAAAGGTTAAAATGCCCTCTATTTCTGACAAACCAGCTATCTTATACTTAAATAAACATCGTTTTATATGTAGAGGTTGTCGTAAATCCTTTACAGCTGAAACTACTGAAGTTAGGAAGAATTCTAATACCTCTAAAAATCTACGAGCAGGTATTATTAAAAGATTGTCTAAAGAGAATACTTTAAAAGAAATAGCTGAATCTTGTGCTGTATCTACTAATACTGTATTAAGAATACAATGTGATCTATCTAAAACTTTAGAAAGACCTAAAACCTTACCTGTTTGTATGTGCTTTGATGAAGTGTCTTCTACTTCCGATAGTATAAGTAAAATGAGCTTCGTGTATGCAGATGCATTAACTCATAAAATACAAAATATACTTCAGGGGAGAACTAACAAGATTATTAAAGACTACTTCTTATATTATTCTTATCAAGAGCGTTGTAAGGTCAAAGCAGTAGTTATTGATATGAATTCAGGTTATAAAAGTATTATTAGAGAACTTTTCCCTAATGCGAAGATAGTTATCGATAGATTTCATATTATTCAACTAGTTAATAGAGCTTTTAATAAATATAGGGTGTCATTTATGAACAGTATTAAAGACAAGAATAAAGAGTTATACAGACAATTGAAATGTTATTGGAAGAATCTTCTTACAAGTTATGATGAATTAGATAATGGTACCCACAAGAAGTTTAAATACTTTAAGTACATCACTACTGAACAAGATATCATCAACTACCTAATTAAGCAAGATTCTCAGCTTTATAAGTGTTATTGGCTTATCCAAGACCTTAGAGAAGCTCTTGAAAAAGATGATTTTGATAGGTTTAAAGCTTTAATTAATGATAAATCTACTTTACCTAGATATATGTTTACAGCTATTAAAACACTTAGAAAATATAAAAGACAAATTAAAAATACTATGTATTACAATGGGCTATCTAATGGTCCTTTAGAAGGAATTAACAATAAAATTAAAGTTATTAAACGTATTTCTTATGGTTATAGATCTTTTAGTAACTTTAAAGCTAAAATACTACTTGTATTCAGCTTATTTATACCTTCTGAAACTAATAAGAAACCTAGATATTCGAAAGAAGAGCGCCAAGATATTCTCGATAAAAAGAAAGAAATAAGACTAAAACGAAAAAATAGGAAAAAAGCTATACTACTTAATATAGCATAGCTTTCTCCTAATTTTCTAAATCAACCGAATTTGACAAAGAACCAAAATAACTAGAAAAACCTAAAATAAGCTTTTTTTAAAACTTAAATTAAATATTTCTAGTTATTTTTTATATTCCATTATCATAGATAATGTTTATTTTTTTGTCTTTTTCTGCAGCTATTTTTACTAATATAATATCTGCATTATATTGATACAGTTATAACATTTTATCAATCTTACTATCAGATACTACTGTAAATACTGATACAGGTCTTCCTGATGTGTAGTACTCAGCATCTTCACTTAGAACATTGATGTTAACGAGATGATTTAAATATTTTCTAATTGTAATTCTTGAAATATCTAAAGCATCTGCTACTTGTTGTGTTGTAAATCCTGTTTCTTGTTCTTTGATATTTTCTAATACTTTTTTCAATGTTATTCTAGATAGACCTTTTGGCAAGCTGTCTTCCTCTTCCTCAACTCTTCCAGAATTTAAGTAATCATCGATTAAATCTTGATTAATTTTCTCTTTAGATAATAGTTTCATATAATCTTGAACTTTATCTATTGCTTGAGAAAATCTTTCATATGTGAATGGTTTTACTAGATAATCTACTACCCCATTTGTTAACGCTGCTTCAACTGTTTGAACATCGTTTGCCGCTGTAATCATTATTATTGGATAACCTTTTAATTCCGGTAAAAATTCAATACCTTGTCCATCTGCTAAATAGTTATCTAAAATTATTAAATCAGTATCAGAATTTGCTAGAAACTCTTTAGCTTCCTCTAGTGTTGACACATGGTTTAGGTCATTAGATATTTCTTTTCTTTTAAAATATTCTTTGTGTATCATTGCTACCATTGGATCATCTTCAATTATTAGTATTTTCAATTTTTTATTCCTCCTCGATTGGTAATTCTATTGTAAATGTCGTTTTTCCTACTTCACTTTCCACGTCTATTAGTCCGTTATATTTTTTAACGATAGTATCAACGGCATTTAATCCATATCCTCTATTTTCTCCTTTAGTCGAATATCCTCTTTCAAATACATTCTCCAATTTATCTTTGCTAATACCACAACCATTGTCATACACTTTACAAAGTAATATATTTTCTTCGGTATTTAAGTATAGGTAAACTATAATTTTCCCGTCATTTTTACCTGACATTGATTCCATCGAATTATCAATCAGCACTCCTAGTATAATTAGTAATTCATTATATAACTCATCTAATCCTTCTTTATTTAAAAGCATTGAATCTGAATCTATTAATAGTGAAATACCTTTTTGTTTTGCTTCTCTAACTTTCGCCAGTAGGAATCCTGCTACAGATGGAACTTTAATACTTTCTGAAATATAACCTATTTTTTCGTGATAATCATCTTTTAAATATGCTATATATTTCTCAACTTCATCGTAAGATTTCATCTCTATTAAACCATGGAGTACATGAAGTTTATTCATGAAATGATGACTCTGTTCACGAAGACTATCATTATATTTCTCAGTGCCACTTAGCTCTGTGATTAATTTTTTCATTTCACTTTGGTCACGTAGAGTAATAACAGCACCATACAATTTATCATTTTGATAAATTGCATTTCTATTAACTAATACTTCTATATGGTTTAATACTATCAACTCATCACGACTGCTAACTTTGTCTTCTATTATAGATTTAAAGAATATTTGATAAAGTTCATCAGGAATAATTTCACCTTTTTTAACTTTTGAATACCCTGCTTTATCTAATAGCTGATTAGCGCTACTATTTTTCACTATTATTTTTTTATTTATATCAATCCCGATTATAGCTTCAGAAACATGATCTGATATTAGATTTTTTTCGATATAATTATATGCAATTTCTTCAGGTTCATAGTTTAGTAATACGCGCTTCAATCGTCTACTATACATTATGGCCATAATTATCGCAAACACTATACCTATCATTAATGAAAATAGAATTTTTTCTTGTGAATGTGCGATTTGTTTCTCTACTGTTTTCTTCGTATAACCAACACATACAACACCGACATTTTTACCATCTTCATCTTTAATAGCTGTAAAAAATCTTAATCCTTCCCCTAAATGACCAGATTGTTTACTATAGTGATCGCCGGCTGTAAATGTTAAACTGACATCTTCTATATTAGAAAACTTTCCACCTATAAACTGTTCCTTCGGATGACTATACCTTGTAAAAGTCTCGTCCATGATAACAACGAAGTCTGTTCCTGTTTCTTCCATTACCCTATTTGCAAATTTTTGAATCGCTAATGTTTTTCTATGATGTATAATATCGTCTTTTACCCGATAATCACTAGCTACTACTTTCGCAGTTGAATATATCTTTTGACGAATAATTTCATTTTCTCGTTGTTTTATATATTCTCTTACAAAAAAAGAAGTTACCAATAGGGATATGACTACCAAACTCGTCATTACTAACATTAACCTAGTTAATGTTCGTTGTTTTTTTTTCAAGTTTTTATCACTCCTCATATATTTTTAAAACTTTCTCTTGACATTATTAATTATAAAGTAAAATTACTATATTTTCAAGCAAACACTACTCTTTTAAACCTTAGTTATACTTTAAAATATCAAGATTATGAAAATATATTTTAATAATGTAAATTTTCATTTTAAATTTACATTATTTATTTTTTTATAACATTTTTATCTCACTACGAAATAAATATATTTATTGATATCATATAATATATTTATTAATTTACTATATAAAAAAATTTTAATCTAATTTATATTATTTTTACTTGAATAATTATGTATACTATGCTAGTATTTTAGTAATGCGAATTTTGCAGTAATTAGAAAAATTATATTATTAGGAGGTTCTTAATGGAGAAGGACGCAAAAAAGATATTTTGGTACACTCTAGCCTTCATGGCATTCTCTACGGTTTGGGCGTTCGGGAATGTTGTTAACGGATACTCTGAATTCGGCGGATTAAAATCTATAGTTTCTTGGGTTTTAATTTTTGTTATATACTTTATTCCGTATTCATTAATCGTTGGTGAGCTAGGTTCTACTTTTAAAGATGCAGGTGGAGGTGTTAGTTCTTGGATAAGTTCTACACATGGTAAATTACTTGCTTACTATACTGGATGGACAATGTGGGTAGTACACATGCCTTACATTTCACAAAAACCATCTCGTATTATCGCAGCATTTAGCTGGACAGTATTCCGTGATAATCGTATTAGTAAAATGAATATCACATATTTACAAATTGCTTCACTAGTAATTTTCTTAATTGCTTTATTCTTAGCAGCTCGTGGAGTTAACTTAATTAAGAAAATGGCTATGTTAGCTGGATCTTCAATGTTTATTATGTCATTATTATTCGTTGTTATGGCTATCACAGCACCATCAATTACTGGAGCAAAAACATTTAAAATCGATTGGTCATTAGATACATTCATGCCAACATTTGATATTAAATACATCACTTCGATTGCTATATTAGTCTTTGCAGTTGGTGGTTGTGAGAAGATTTCACCTTATGTTAATAAGATGAAAAACCCTTCTAAAGACTTCCCACGTGGAATGATCGCCTTAGTTATTATGGTTTGTACAACAGCTATCTTAGGTACATTTGCCCTTGCGTTAATGTTTGATACAAATAATATCCCTAAAGACTTACTTACTAACGGAACTTACTATGCTTTCCAAACTTTAGGTAATTATTACGGTGTTGGTAACTTATTCTTAGTTATCTATGCAATAGTTGATTTAATCGGACAAATTTCTGTTGTTATTATCTCAATCGATGCACCACTTCGTATGTTATTAAGTAGTGCAGACGAGAAATATATTCCTAAGAAATTATTAGTTAAGAACGAAAATGATGTTTATGTAAATGGTCTAAAACTTGTAGGAGTTATCGTTTCTATCTTACTAATTATCCCTATGTTCGGAATTAAAGAAGTTAATGATTTATTCAGATGGTTGGTTAAACTTAATGCTGTTACTATGCCATTACGTTACCTATGGGTATTTGCCGCATATATCTTCTTGAAAAAATCAGCTGAAAAATTCCAATCTGAATACAAATTTGTTAAGAATAAATTTGTAGGTATGGGACTTGGGGCTTGGTGTTTCTTCTTAACTGCTTTTGCTTGTATTTCAGGTATGTATACACCAGAAAGTATATTCCAAACAGTTATGAACATTGCAACTCCAATCGTTCTACTTTCATTAGGATTAATCATGCCTTACTTAGCAAGAAAAAATAACAAATAATATCTATTAAATAAGAAGTAACTTGAAACATTAGTTACTTCTTATTTTTTATTCTCTTTTTCTCTAATATAATGTGAAATTTATAATTTTTATAGTTATTTTTAGATTATATTTCCCCTCCAATTCTTGATTTTCTTTAAAAAACTTTTTATAATATTAATTATAAGATAACAAGGAGAAATGTTTATGAATAAAAATAATAATAATTCGCCAACTAACAACAATAATCAAAATGATAATTATGAAAATTATAATCAAAATAGTGAACAAAATTATAATGAATATTATCAAAATAATAACCAATATTATAATCAAAATTCAAATCAATACTTTGAACAAGATCCTAATCTAGGAAACTATAATCAACAGTACAATAATTATAATCAAGAATATAACAACTACAACCAAAATTATTATAATAACCAAAATTATAACAACTATAATCAAGATTATAGTCAATATAATTCTCAAGGTAATTTTGGACAAGAACAATATTCAAATGATTATAACTACAACACTCAAAATACAAATCAGTATTATAATAATTATCAACAAGATAATTCTCAGAACTTCAGTTATTCTGAACAAAGTAATACACAAAATAACTATAATCAAAACTATCAACAAGATACTTTTAATTATACTCAACAAAATACTAATGCGCAAACTAACTATGAGCAAGATTATCAAGTGAATAATAATCAGAACCTTAACTATTCAGACCAAGATAAAACACAAGTAAACTATAATCAAGGTTATCAACAAAGTAATACTACAAGTTCTTATGGTAGTTACAATCAAGCGTCTGCTTCAAATGAACAAAAAGCTGTTGAAAATTATAATGTAAATCAGACAAGATCAAATAATACTGATTCGCAAGTAAATACTCAAACTTATAGTTCTACTCAACAAAGTTATTCAGGAAATTATCAACAAAATTCTTATCAAAATCAAAACATTCAAAATAGAGAGAATATCCCTCCTATTCCTCCAGTTATGAATCCAAAGAATTTAAACAATTCTCCTAAACAACCTAAGAAAAAACCAAAAGGGAAATTAGTCGCAACCATCTCATCTGTACTAGCTTTACTATTACTTGCTGGTGGTGGATATTATTATTACTCTAAACATTCTAAACCAAAAGTAGTAAATGAGAATGAAATATATGGAACAATTATTCAAAAATATAAAGATGCTATTAACAATCCTGACAATGCAGATAGCTCTATTAATGTTGAAGCATTAAAAGCTGCTCTTAAAGAGAAGAAAAATGATGATTATATTAAATATGTTTTCTACGATATCGATGGTAATGGTAGAAAAGAACTTATTATTTCTAGAAATGATAAACCTAATAATCCATTCGATATTTATACATTTGATAAAAAACATAAAGTTATAAGATTATTTAATCCTGAGACTATCGACAGTGCTATTCTTAATAAACTTGGTGTCGATGGTTCTAATAACAACTCTGGTTCAGCAGTATTTAAAGATAAAACTATAAGAATTAGAAAATTTGATAAAGATACAGGAGAATATAATTTCTTAAAATTCTCTAAAGATGGAGATAAATTGGAAAAAACAAATGTCATTACTTTCACTGGTCTAGATGCTGATGACAGTAAATACAAAGACATTACAAATAATAAAGAATACAATTCTAAGAAAGAATTTAATGATACTTTCCCTATTGCCGAAGTGATGAAATTTGATAATGAAAATTGGCAATCAGTGAAGAAATTCGGAGAAAGTTCTTCTAACGATAACAATGATAAAAAAGAAGAGAAAAAAGACAATAATCAACGTAAGAAACCCGATAACTACGAAACTGCTTATGCTAGTGTACTAAAAAATTATAAAGATGCTATAAGTAGCGGTAAAAATGATGCTAAAGATGTTAATACAGTAGCTATCACTAATTATAAAGTTTTTGGTGAAAAACAAGTTGGTAATAGCTTCCTAAACTACGGATTCTTCGACATAAATGGTGACGGAATTGATGAACTATTACTATTCACTGAAGCAAGCAAAGATAAACCAAATGAGTATAGTCCAATGGATGTCTACACTCTAGATAAAGACAATAAAGTAGTACGTATTACTCCTGAACGTGTAAATGGAGAAAGAACAACTCTTTCTATAACTAAGGATAAAATATTCCAAGTATATGGTTCAGGTGGTGCAAAAGTCCATGGTTATACATTCTATAAACTAAACAATGATGGTTTAGCTCTTGAAAAAACAGATGCTTTTGATTTCGATGCTGAAACTAATTCAAAAGTTTATAAGAGATCATATCCTTCTGGTAAAAACGAAGAAATCCCAGTAAATGATTTTAGAGATAAAATGGTAAATCCTAATAATCACATGAAATTTGATTTCGGAAAACGTAAGAGTATTTTCGATTACAAAGGATAAAATATAAAATATTAAAAACTGTGGTTCTTAATAGTTCCACAGTTTTTTCTCAAGATAAGGGACTGATCCAAAAGGCCTAAAATTTAACAAAGTTCATATGAGAATACATAGACGCAGTGGTTTATTGATATCTAAATTCGCTTTATAAAAGCTTTTTAGATATCTAATAAACTGTGCGGGAGTGACTCTAAAAAATTGATTTCTCAGAAATCACGATTTTTGAGTCACTCCTTTTTACTTAAGGTAAGTTGTAAAATATAGTGCTGAAATTAAATAAAAGAAGAGGGGCTCTAAGTTGAACCTCTCTTCTTTAGCTATTATTCTAAACCTTCTACATAACTATACGCGCTTTGAGCTGCAATAGCACCATCAGAAGCTGCTGTGATTACTTGGCGAATTTCTTTTACTCGAACATCACCAGCTGCAAAGATTCCTGGTACTGCTGATTCTAATCTTTCGTTAGTTGGAATATAACCAGCTTCATCAGTAATTCCTAAATCTCTGAAGTCTTGTGTTTGTGGTAACATACCAACATAGATAAACACACCATCAGCTGGAATTGAACTTTCTTCTCCAGTTTTTACATTTCTGATTTCAATTGATGAAACTTTTCTTTCACCTTTGATTTCATATGCAACACTGTCCCATACAAATTCGATATTTTCTTTAGCAAATGCTCTGTCTTGAAGAATTTTTTGTGCACGTAGTTCATCACGTCTGTGAACAATAGTAACTTTTGCTGCTAGATTAGAAAGATATAAAGCTTCTTCTACCGCTGAATCTCCTCCACCGATAACTACCACTTCTTTGTTTCTAAAGAATGCACCATCACATACCGCACAGTAACTTACACCTTTTCCTGAAAATTGTTCTTCTCCAGGAACGCCAAGATTTCTGTGCTCTGAACCTGTTGCAATAATTATTGATTTAGCAACATATTCTTTTTCTCCTGCAACAACATATTTAAGTCCGTCTTTTTCACCAACTTTTGTGATATTACCAAAAGAAAATTCTGTTCCGAATTTTTTAGAGTGTTCGAACATTTTTTCTGATAGTTCAGGACCTGTTACCATTTCATATCCTGTGTAGTTTTCAATTTCTTCTGTTGAAAGCATTTGACCACCTGGATATTTTCTTTCTAACATCAACACTGACATATTAGCACGTGATGCGTAGATTGAAGCTGTCATACCTGCTGGACCCGCTCCAACGATAATTAAGTCATAAATTTTTTCTGACATATTTTCCACCTTCTTTATTATGATTCTCTATACAAAATCTTCTTATCTTTGAATTTTGTATTAAGCACTATTAAGTATATCAGACTTCCTACCACAAATACTAGCGAAAGGACTTGAGATACTCTAAGATTTCCGATATAAAGTGAGTCTGTTCTCATTCCTTCAACAATAAACCTCTCTACTCCATATAAAATCAAATATGATGCAAAGACTTCACTTTGAGCTAATTTATTACGTATTAATAATAGTATTACTAGTGCTATTAGACACCATAAACTTTCATATAAGAATGTTGGTTGACGATATGCACCATCAATGTACATGTTCTCAATAATGAAGTTCGGTATAAATCTGTTTTCTAAATATTGTTTAGTAACTATTTCTCCATATGCTTCATGGTTGAAGAAGTTCCCCCAACGTCCTAACATTTGTCCTACTAATAAGCTTGGAGCTATTATATCTAATAATTTGATTATCTTAACCCCTCTTCTTCTAGCAAAAAAGTAAAGTACTAAAAATCCTCCAATTAAACCTCCATAGATGGCTATTCCACCATCCCAAATAGCTATCATACTACTAAAGTCACCTGCATAATATTCCCATCTAAATATTACATAGTATGCACGAGCAAAGATGAATGCTATTGGCAATGCTATTAGCAATAAATCTAACATTGTATCTTGTTTTAATCCACGTTTAGTAGCTTCTCTATCTGCAAGCAAGTACGCAAAAAATACTGTTGTTGCAATTATTATTCCATACCAATATACGGGCTTTGAAAATAGATGAAATGCAACTGGATCTAAGAATCCTAATGTCATTTAGTTCACCCCATTATTCTTATTATTTTGTTTTATTTCTGCTGCTAATTTTGAGGTAAACTCTTTAGCAGTGTTAATTCCCATTTGATTTAATCTGTAGTTCATGGCAGCTGATTCAATAATGATAGCTACATTTCGTCCAGGTCTTACTGGGATAGTTTTCTTTTCTATTTGTGAATTAAGGATTTCTCTACGTTCATCTCCTAATCCTATACGATCGTATTGTTTTTGATCATTCCATGTTTCCAGGTGAATATTAAGTTGTAATCTTTTATCACTTCGTACCGCACCAGTACCGAATAATGTCATTACGTTTATAATACCTAAACCACGAATTTCTAATAAGTGTTTTATAAGAGTTGATTCACAGCTTCCTATTAAGAAACCTTGTTCAATTTCTTTTATATCAACTCTATCATCAGCTACTAATCTGTGACCACGTTTTATAAGTTCTAGAGCTATTTCACTCTTACCTATTCCACTTTCTCCTGTTATTAATACACCAATACCATAAACTTCGATAAATACACCATGAACTGAAGTCGTAGGTGCAAAAACCTTTTGAAGATAATTAGTAATATTACCCATTAGTTTTGTCGTATCTTGTTTACTTCTTAATACGGGGGTATCATATTTATCTGCTGCTTCTTTAAGTTCTTCAGGAACTTCTAGATCACGTGAGATTATAATACATGGAGTTATTCTTGTACAAAGCATACGCATTCTTGATTTTTTTTCAATTTTTGGAATTAGTTTAAAAAATGATAATTCACTAGTCCCTAGAATTTGTACTCTCTGTGGTGAATAATGAGAGAAATATCCTGCAAGTTGCAAGGCTGGACGAGATAACTCTTCTGTTGTTATCTCCCTATCTAATCCTTTTTCACCACTAACAATTTCTAGATTTAAAATTTCTACAAGATCTTTAGTCGTAATTTTTGGCATAATTATTATTTCCTTTTATTTATTTTTGAATGTTCTAATTATTATTTTTCTATCATTTGTATTTAATATAAAATTAAATAGCATAATAATTATCACCAAACCAAATGCTGTCCAAAAAGACATTATCTCAAAATGTGGTGATAATATAAAAGAAACTAAATACACTAATAACGTCCTTACTAATAGTGAAAAAAGTCCAAAACTAAATATTGTTATCATTATACTAATCAACAATAATGGTCGAATCAGCACAAATAAAATCGTAATGAGCAATGCTCCAAGAAAACCATATACTGGATGATCAACTCGTAAACTTCCTTTAGTCAAACCAGAAAAGGCAATTACAATAAATGTATTTAATATGACCTTTTTTATTATAGGCCAATATAATGTTTTAAATATATGCATATTTTTCCTTCTTGTTTATTATTTAAATAAAGTAGAAAGTGAGAAACATTGCCCTCACTTTCTTAAACATTATTTTTTAGTAATTATTTTGAAAACTCTTCTGTAATTTGAGGAACTACTTGTTTTTTACGAGATACAACACCTTCTAGTGTCATAAAGTCATTTTCTAGAGTTTTTCCAAATGCAGCAGCTACTTTATCTTGTTTATTACCTAATACTAATACTTCAGAATCTGAAGTTAAGATATTTGTGATTACAAACACGTATGCTGATAATCCTTTAGAATCTAATTCTGATTTAATAGCTGTTTCTAATTCTGCTTTTCTTTCAGCTACTTCATTAGCATCTACAGTATTAATTTGAGCTACTACAAGTTTATCTTCACCTAAAACGAACTCTTTAGCATCTAGTGAAATTAAAGTTTCAGCAGTTTTATCAGTTGTTGAAGCCCCTGCTTTTAACATAGCTAATCCGTATTCTTCTAAGTTAACTTCTGCGATAGTTGCTAATTCTTCTGCTGCTACTTTATCACGTAATGTACATGTTGGTGATTTGAATAATAATGAATCAGAAATAATAGCTGATAACATTAATCCTGCCATTTGTTTATCAATGTGAACACTTTGTTCTTCATAGATTTTTTTTAGGATTGTAGCTGTACATCCTAGTGGCTCTGCACGGTAGTAAAGTGGAGCTGCAGTTTCGAAGTTAGCGATACGGTGGTGGTCGATTACTTCACGAATTACCGCTTTTTCAATTCCATTAACTGATTGTTGGAATTCGTTGTGGTCAACTAAAATAACTTGTTGTCCTTCTGCTACTTCTTCAACTAAACGTGGTTCAAAAACGTTGAAATGCTCAAGTGCATATCTAGTTTCGTCATTGATTTCTCCAAGTCTTACAGCTTCTGTATCCATTCCTTGAATTCTTTTTAAGTTGTTGTATACGATACTTGAACAAATTGTATCAGTATCTGGATTTTTATGTCCAAAAATTAAAATATTTGTCATTTTATAACTCCTTATTTTCTTATTTATACCTAATTATATTTTACCTTTTTTTAGTGATTATTTCAAACTTATTTTAATAAATTATAAGCTTTTTTTCGCTAAACTTAAGTCTACGTGACAGTATCCTGTAGGGTTTTTTTCTAAATATTTTTGGTGATACTCTTCAGCATCGATATAATTATTTACCGCTTCTACTTCTACAGCGATTTTCTTAGTATAATTTTTTTGTAGTTCTTCTATAAACTTAATAGCTTCGTCTCTTGTTTCTTCGTCTACGTAGTATATACCTGTTCTGTATTGACGACCTCTATCTCCACCTTGTTTATTAACACTTACTGGATCAATAATTCTAAAATAATGACGAAGTACATCATTTAATGGTAATACTGAGTTATCATATGTTAAGTGAATTACTTCTGCGTGATCTGTAGCTTTTATATTTTGATAAGTAGTTTCTGCAGTCTGACCATTACTATATCCAACTTTTGTAGATAATACTCCATCAAGTTGGGCAAAGTAGCCTTCTACTCCCCAGAAACATCCACCCGCTAAATATATTTCTTTTTTCATGGTTTAGTTCCTCTCAATCTATAATCAAATTTCAAAATTTATTTAACTACAATTATACTATAAAACGTTAACTTTTAATATAATTATGCACTTACATTCTTCGCTAATTGCAACTAATATTTCACAATTAAACTATATTTATAAAACTTACATAAATAAAGACAAGTACATATTAAAAAATTGTACTTGTCTATTAAATGAATTTTGTCTATTTATTTTCTATTCTATAGTATGTGTCTCTTCAAATACTCTATGTTCAACTCTATAATTATGGAATATCGCATTTATTTCTGCTCCGATAATTAGTATATATCCTGTAATATATAACCAAATAATGAATGCCATAAAAGCTCCGATTGTTCCATATGTTTTAATATAGCTAGAAAAATGATCTATATAGTATCCAAATAATCTACTTACTAAAGTCCAAGAAATTGTAGAAAATATTGCTCCTGGTAAAATGCTAATAGCTTTTAGTTTTAAGTTTGGTCCCATTATATATAAAAATACAAATACTATAAATATAAATAATATCGGGAAACTGTAGTTTAAAACTGACCATAGATTATAAAAACCTTCGTCTAGATTAAATTTATGGAACAGTAAGTATGTAAGTTGTTTTCCAAATACGACTAGCGCAAGAACTACGAACATTCCTACTAAAAATAATGCTGTTATAACAACACTTATGAATTTTGTTACTATCCATATTCTTCCATCTCGAACTCTAAAGGCATTATTAAAGGCAATAATGATTCCATAAATACCACTAGAAGCTGACCATAAGGTGAATACAATCCCCACTGTGATAATCGTATTGTTCTTATTATTTAATACTTCAGAAATCATATCAAAAAGATAGTCACCCAAATCACCAGGTGCAAAGCTATGAATTTTCTCTAATAGAAATTGTTGGTCAATTTTAAAATATGGTGTTAAAGCTAACGCAACAATCAACATTGGAAATAATGATAGAATAAAATAATAACTTAAATTTGCAGATAGTAATGATATTTCATCATACATAAGACGATAATACATTTCTTTTACAAATTTCTTTAACGTTAATTTCCCTTTAGGATTTTCTTCGTAGAAAGAATAGTTTTTTTCTGGTATAAACATAATCTTATAAAATAAATTTAGCTACAGTCTTTGCAGCTTTATAATACATTGGTAATGAAGATACTGAAAGTATGTTTAAACCTCCAACAGGAAACTTAGATTTTCCTGTTACAACATATCCTTTTTCTTCTAAATACTTTTTAGCTTCTTCTACTTTTGCACGTTCTTCTGAACTAAGATTTTCTTTTTTGTGAAATACAGTAGCTGCTAATGCTCCAGCACCTACTAGTCCTAACAATAATTTTTTACCCATTAAGATCTCCTTAAAATTTAATTTTAAATTTTTGACAATATAATAATATTTTAAACCATTTAGTTAAACAAAGCAACAAATATTATAATTTTCTATGATACTAATTAATTTACATTAAAACATATCTTGATCTACTAGAAATTAATTAACATATAACAACAAAACATCCTAACCTCATAATTTGAGATTAGGATGCCTACATATTATTTAGATTTACTATTTTCTTGAAGTTGCTGTACTATTTTCTTATCATAATAATCGTTCAAATTTTTTAAACTATACATTTTATTTATGTATATTCCTACTATGCTAAAAAGGACTGTTATTACTAACAAGGTTACTAATAGCGAGGCGACTATGGCATTTGCTTTTTTATGATTTATTCTAAAGTTCATAGTTTACTCACCTTCTTTATTATGTTCATTATGATCATGTTCTTCATCTTTATTTTTATTTTCTTTTTCCTCTTTAGCTTTTTCTTCTTTCTCTTTCTTTTCTTTTTCTTTCTCTTTGTCAGTTTTTTCATCTTTGACTTTTAAAAACATCTCTCGTACGTGATCACTTTTATCAACAATTGAAACATGTATTATGTCATTTTCTTGTGATAAAGAATAACTCTTCATATTTTTTAAAACAAGAATATATCCTGCAAAGTTATTAGAATCTTTGAACTTATCTATATATATCCTACCACCTCTAAAGTTTATCCTTACATCCTCTACATCATCTTTACTTTTCATTAAGATGTAATTACTTTCTTGATAAACTTTAGCACTATTGTTATACGTTTCTAATATTTTCTTATGAGCAAGAGCATATTCGTAATTAGAATAATCTAGAAATCTTTTTGAAGTCATCATAGTTGTTTGTATTATTAACATAAGTAGTAAAGTTAAAATTATCAATAGAAACAGTGATATAGTTAATTCTAGCAAGGTAAAAGCTTTTTTATTCTTAACTATAGCTAATTTTTTCACCAGTATGTTCATCCTCTATTCTAGCTGATTTTTCGTTTACACTTATGTAATAGTCACCTCTTGTCACTGTGAACGTGTGATCTTTGTAATGACTACAAATCTCCTCATATAATATTTCCTTCATTTCTAATTCTTTTTCTATCTTATTTAGATTTGAGTATTGGCGAACCATATTCGGAACCAAAAACACGAATAATAATGAGCATATAAACAACGCCCCTATCATTTCAACAAAGGTAAACGCTTCTTTGTTATACTTCATCCAGTGTTATGTATCCGGTATCTAAATGAACAATAATTCTATATCTACTATTATCAAACTGTACATCTACAGTATTTGCCTTAGATACTAGATTTCCCTTCCTATATTCAAATGTAACCGAGGCTCCTCCTAATTTTGGTTTTCCTACTCTTTTAATTTTTTTCCAATGCTCATGATCATCATAAAATGTATCGTACTTATCATCGTTCACAAAAAAGATGATAAATGTTCTTCTTTCATTCAAGCTTCTTGTTTGTACATTGTATATTTCAGAAACAAGCTCATTAACCGCTAATCTTTCTTGATATTTTTCATAGGTGTTTATTGATATTCTAGATAATATTATTACTATTATACTTACAATCATTAATACAGCTAACATTTCTACCAAAGAAAATGCCCCGTTATTTTTGTAATGTTGCTTTACCATTGGCTATTACTATTTTTTTACCATTTGGTGCTGTACTAGCTTTGTCTGCTGGGCCATCTAAATAATGTTTTTCCACTAGTTTTTCGAAAGTAACATCTTTATCTTTTTCATTAATTTCATAAGCTGTTACTTGGGATTGGACTGTTTTTTCATAAGCTTCAGAGCTTTTATCTTTTGCAGTGTCTATATTCTTAGTAATATTGGGTATTATAAGAATTAGAAGTATTGCGATTATAAATAGCACGATCAACATCTCTATAAGTGTGAACGCTTCTTTGTTTTTTAACCTTTTAATAATATTTTCCATATATTCCTCCTTATCTAAGAGAGCTAGCCATATTAAATATCGGTAAAAGAATAACCATGTACAATCCGACAATAACTACGGCTAAAATACCAAATAAAATAGGTTGTAACTTTTTCAAGTTTTTATCTAACGATGTTAGAAAAGTATCTAGCATCAATTCACTAAATAGTTTTAATTCTTTATCAATCAAACCATTATTTTTTCCATGGCTTACAAATTTTCTCATAGATTTATCAAAGTATTTAATTTTTCCGATTGCATCCTCGAAACCTATACCTTGATCTAACTCATTTAAAATATCTTTAGAAAAGAGCGTTAAATAATAATCATAGTCTTCTTCAACCATGACTTCTAAAGCTGTTTTTAAAGAAAATCCACTCATAAGAAATAAACTTAATTCCATAGAAAATCTGTAAGAAAAATATAATTTAGAATAGTTCCTTACTTTAGGAATGTATAAAAGAGATTTTAAAAATAGGTTTGGTTTATATTTAATTGTATAAAAGGTATATCCTATACATATTAGTATAAGTAAAAAAATAATTGAAATAATTTTTGGAATGTAATATAGTGATTTGATTAATATAATAGTTTGGAGATCCATCTTAATATTAGATGAAGTATAGATGTTCTCAAATTGTGGAATTACTAGCGCATTAAACACCATAATTAGGCATATTAATGTGAGTGTTAAAAATAGTGGATATCGTAGAGTTTTTATTACCTTTTCTTGTTGTATTTTTTTTATTTTTAGATATGTTTCAACTTCGAGTAACATATCTTCTATTCGACCATAATCTTCAGCAAATTTTATTTTACTAACAATTAGTTGTGAATAACCAAGATATCCCAATATATCGGATAATTTACTTCCGTTAGAGAGTTTTTCTTTTATCTTTTTAATTTCGTCATCAGCAACTTCATATTGAATAAGTAAAAATTCTAAAGAATCCTCTAGCATATATCCATGATCAATTAATTCATATAGACGTTTTATAAAATATATTTTATTCTCTTTGTCTAGAGCTTTTTTAATATCCCCATTTTTCTTTTTCATCAGTAGTGATCAATCCCTTCTCACACGCTAATTGAAATTTTTGCTCTAAAGAGTTTGCAATAATCTTATTATTATCTATATAATCATGAATATTTTCTTTTTTCAATATTTCGGTTACTAATCCTCTTTTTCCATTTGTTAAGTTGACCAATCTTTGAGAAATAATACAAATTATGGTCTGCTTAATATCTTCTAGTGACAGGTTTAAATCTTTCAATCGATTAATTACACCTATAGAATTTTCTGCATGAATTGTACTTAATACTAAATGACCCGAAAAAGATGAGGTAATAACTTGACTCGCTGTTTTAAAATCTCTGATCTCACCGATTACCATTGCATCTGGATCACATCGTAAGATAGATTTTAAAGCATTATCATAATTTATTCCCGCTTTTTCATTCACTTGCATTTGTATTAAAGTTGGTATATTTTTCTCTACAGGATCTTCTACAGTAATTACCTGTTTATCCCTATTAGCAAGTTCACTTGCTAGTTTATACATTGATGTTGATTTTCCGCTTCCTGTTGGTCCTGAAAATAGTATCAAACCATAGGCTCTTTTAGAAAGATCATTTATAAAGTTATTATCTTCCTCAAAGATACTGTAATCAACATCTTCTAATTCATTAATAAAAATCCTCACTACACATCCTTCATTAAGTTCACTTAACGGCAAGGTAGAAACGCGTAAAAAATAATCTTTTTCGTTATAGTAATAAACGAAACGACCACTTTGAGGTTCTTTATTTCTTGAAATATCTATGTTGGCATTAAATTTCAACAAAGATATAATCTGTTCAATCTCCCTATTGGTAAATTTTTCATATTTACTCAGGTGTCCATTCACTCTGAGTTGTATAAAGGAATCCCCTGATATATGTGGATATATATGGATATCACTGGCTCTTTTTTCTATTGATTCGTTAATTATACGATTCATTAAAAGCTTTACATCAATAGTTACCACCCCATTTCCTAAAGAAAAGGAAAATATAGGCTAGGTATTACTACTTAGCCTATATTTAAAAACTATTAATTTAACTTACTACATTATAACTCTATAGCCTAAGTATTTGAGTCTGTTATAGATTTATATTTCTAGAAAAAGAATATCCCCTAAATCTTCTCAAAACTTCTTCTACTAATTTACAATCCTCACTATCAAGTGACTTAATCATATCAATTACTTCAAAGTGAGTATCTGCCAACTCATCTGGTTCCCCTTTTTCTGTTTTATACCCCACAAGTTCATCTATAGAAACGTTATATAGTTTCGCAATAGATACTAGTGTCGCTACATTAGGTTCGTTTCTACCGTATTCCCAGTTAGCATAAACACCATGAGATGATAACTCTAGTTTATCTGCTACAGTTGACATAGAGTAATTGTTCATTTTTCGAAGTTTTTTCAAGTTTTGTGCCAGTAATGTTCCTTTATTCTTCAAAGTAATCCTCCTTTCTCATCTATAACTATTATACCTTTTTTTTTATAAAAAATCAAATTAAATTATAAATTTTCGAACCTTTTTTTTATACTAATATAAAATACAGTTTGTAAATTATGTGTAATTTTTACAGAAATATTAGTATAAACTCTGATATGTCAACCTTGATAAAAAATAAAACAACGCTATAATTAGCGTTGTTTTCATTCTTTAAATAGGTTTTTCAACAGTTAATATTTTTATATTTTTTAATAAAGTTGTATAAACATAATTGGCTGCTATAAGACCAGCTACTGATGGGCAAAATGCGTTAGAAGCAGGTGGTATCTTAGCTTTACGTATTTCAGAATCTTGTTTTCCAATTTTTTCTAAGTATTCTTTGTTAGCAATTGTTGGACTTTCTGTAGAAAATACTACAGGTACTTTTCCACGAACTCTCTCTTTTTTCAGTTTCGTTCTTATTACTTTTGCTAAAGGACAAACAGTAGTTTTACTAATATCTGCAATTTGAAATTTAGTTGGATCTATTTTATTCGCAGAACCCATTACACTAATTACTGGTATATTGTTAGCTAAACAATATTTTATTAAATGTATTTTAAAAGTTACTGTATCACAAGCATCTATCACGAAATCCAGTGGTTTCTCATAAAATATTGGATAAGTATCTTCTGTGTAGAAGTCTTGAATAGCTATAACTTCACATTCTGGATTAATAGCTAAAATTCTTTTTTTCATCTCTTCGACTTTACTGTATCCTACTGTTTCTGTAGTAGCATGGATTTGTCTATTTACATTAGTAATATCAATATTATCTTTATCCATCAGTACTAAAGAACCAACTCCAGAACGAGCTAATGATTCAGCAGCAAATGATCCTACTCCTCCAACTCCTAGTATACCTACTCTTTTGTTTTTTAATATTTCTAAACCTTCAGTTCCTATTACTAATTCATTTCTTGAAAATTGATGTAACATTTTATTCTCCATATTCTTCTAAAATCAAATAATAAAAAGACTGGAAATTATAATAACCAGTCTAAAAAAAACCAAAACGCCGTAGATTCTTACCTAAATTGGTCCTGATATAATCAGGTGGGTACGATAGCCTTACTTTCTAAAGTCTTCTCAGAGGAAGCATTTTATACTGATAAGCGATTTTCGTTCCCGTTCAAAAAGTGTTAGGCCCGAATGTGAGGTAAGTCATACAAGCGCTTTAGTTTTATATTTATATTTTACCACAGTTAAACTTGTAAAACAACCTCAAAATTTGTATAATCATGTGTTTGTTTTGTGTATTTTAATTCAAAACCTTATTAGTAAAAGGTTTCCATAAGATAAAAATATTTAAAATATTTTTCTAATATTAATTTATTTTAGACTTATTTTATTTAATGTATTTATTTTATTTTAAAAGTTTTTTCAGAAACTTTCCTGTATAACTTTCATTATTTTTTATTAGTTTTTCTGGAGTACATTCTGCTAGAATTGTTCCTCCTCCTACTCCACCTTCTGGACCAAGATCTATTAGGTGATCACAACATTTAATAACATCTAGATTATGTTCAATAACTACAACAGTATTCCCACCATCAACTAACTTATCAATTATTTTAATTAATCGACTAATATCATCAATATGTAAACCTGTTGTCGGTTCATCTAGAATATATAATGTTTTTCCAGTTGATTTCTTGTAAAGTTCACTCGCTAGTTTTACCCTTTGAGCTTCTCCCCCTGATAATGTTGTCGCACTTTGTCCTAATCGTATATAATCTAAACCGACATGAACAAGGGTTTCCAATTTATTTTTTATCTTTGGAATATTTTCGAAAAACTCGTATGCTTCTTTTATCGTCATATCCAGTACATCACTTATACTCTTACCTTTATATTTAACTTCTAAAGTCTCTCTATTGTATCGTTTTCCTTTACATACTTCACACGGTACGTAAACATCTGGTAAGAAGTGCATTTCTATTTTTAATATTCCATCTCCACTACAAGCTTCACAACGACCACCTTTTACATTAAAGCTAAAACGACCTTTTTTGTATCCTCGTAATTTTGCTTCATTTGTACTAGCGTATAAATCTCGTATATCATCGAATACGCCAGTATAAGTTGCCGGATTACTTCGTGGAGTTCTTCCGATAGGACTTTGATCTATATCAATAATTTTATCAATATTACCATCAATTCCTTCTACCGATTTTACTACCGTTGTATCAATTTCTTCTTTATTAAGAACATTTTTTACAGAATTAAATAATATCTCATTAACTAGAGTTGATTTTCCACTTCCTGATACTCCTGTAACTCCAATGAATTTACCAAGTGGGAACTTCACATTAACGTCTTTCAAATTATTCTTTCTAGCTTTTTTAATGACTATATTTTCTCCATTACCTTTTCTTCTTTCAGTCGGCACTGGTATTTTTTTACGTCCTGATAAATATGCTCCAGTTATAGAATTTTCATTAGCCATAATTTCTTCTGGTGTTCCAACCGCTACTACTTGACCACCATGTTCACCAGCCTTAGGACCAATGTCAACAATATAGTCACAAGCCATCATTGTATCTTCATCATGTTCAACTACTAATACTGTATTCCCTAAATCTCTCATAGATAACATAGTATTAATTAGTTTTTCATTATCTCTTTGATGTAAACCAATTGACGGCTCATCTAGTATGTATGTAACTCCCATCAGTTTCGAACCAATTTGGGTCGCTAAGCGAATACGTTGAGCTTCTCCTCCTGACAATGTTCCTGAAGATCTATCTAATGTTAGATAATCTAGTCCTACATCATTTAAAAATTGTAATCTTGCTTTAATTTCTTTAAGTACTAATTTTGCGATAGCATAATCTTTTTCACTTAATTTTATATTTTGGAAAAATTCATAGCTATCTTTAATAGACATCTCACAAATTTCTGCGATGTTTTTTCCAGCAACGTAAACCGATAATATCTCCGGTTTTAAACGTTGACCTTTACAGCTACGACATGAATCCTCTTTAATATACTTAGCCATAGCTTCTCTCGTCGCTCTAGTCATTCCTGATTTGTAACGTCTAAGGATGTTATTCGCTACACCTTCAAAATATACTATGCGTGTACGCATAATACCTTCATCATTAATATACTTATGAGTAATTTCTTCTTGATCGTTTCCGTATAATATAATTTGTTGTTGTTCATTTTTCAAATCTTTAAACGGAGTATCCATATCTATTCCGAAGTGCTCACATGCGCATTTTATTAGACTTGGATAGTATGTAGATGTTGCATTATTATAAACTAAAATTGCACCTTCATTTATTGATAAATCTTTATCAATTATTTTATTAATATCAACGGTTTCATGCATTCCTAATCCATCACACTCAGGACATGCTCCTTGAGGATTGTTAAATGAAAAGATACGTGGTTCTAAATCACCTAATGTGAAATCACAATGTTTACAGCTATATTTTGTTGAAAATAACTGAGTAGTTTCTTCTTTCACATCATCTACTTCTACTAAATCATTGTTAGATAGATTTAATGATGTTTCTAACGAATCTGCTAAACGAGTTTCAATTCCTTCTTTGATTACTATTCTATCAATAATTACGCTAATAGAGTGTTTTTTATTTTTATCTAATTCTGGAAGATCACCCACTTCATATAGCTCTCCATCTATTTTGAATCGAATGTATCCGTCTTTAATTAATTTATCTATTAATTTTTTGTGTGTACCTTTTTTATCTTTTATGATAGGTGCCACGATTTGTATTCTGCTACGTTCTGGCATCTGCATAATCGCATCTACGATTTGACTTATTGAACTACTTTCTATCTTCTCATGATGATTTGGACAATAAATTTCTCCTATTCTTGCATAAAGCAAACGTAAGTAATCGTAGATCTCCGTTACTGTCGCAACTGTCGACCTTGGATTTTTCGATGTTGTTTTTTGATTTATTGATATAGCTGGTGATAAACCTTCTATAAGATCAACATCTGGTTTTTCTAAATTACCAAGGAATTGTCTCGCATAGGCGCTAAGACTTTCTACATATCTACGTTGTCCTTCTGCATATATAGTATCAAATGCAAGCGAACTTTTACCACTACCACTTAATCCAGTAATAACAACAAACTGATCACGTGGAATTTCTAAATCTATATTTTTTAGATTATTTTCTCTTGCTCCTTGTATTACTATTTTGTTTTTCTTTTGCATATATTACCTCAATGTTTCTATACAATCAAATTTTATTATTCATTGTAAAATCAATTTTGTGTCCTATTTTTTAGACTCATTTAATTTTACATTAACTCTCTTATTATAACATAAATATAAATGAATATTAAAAAAGAAAGTTTCAATGAAAATACAAAAATTTTGGAATAGTCTTTTAATCTTATAAATAGATATCAAAACATATTAAATTTATAATGAAAAAGATATGAAGCTCTTTTACTGATTTGTTCAATAAAAGAGCTTCATATCAAAAACGTTATTTTAATCCTTTAAAACTATCCATTTTTATTTTTTCCTTACTTATTCCAGCGGATTCTAGAAAATTTTTCATAGTCTCAACATCATCAGGTTTGCCTGATAAAAGATATATTGCTCTATTTCCATACTTATCTACTACCTTTTTAAGTTTATCTTGACTTTGTTCTATACTTCCACTAGTTTCATAAGTAAAATCTTGTCCTTTATTAGATAACTCTGTCAACTCTTTATTAAAGACCTTTACCCTATTATCTAAATGATTTAGTATAATCGAACGTTTAGAACTCCATTCTTTAATAATTGGTCTAATCGCTGCAATACCAACATCAGATGCAAAACACACAATAGGTTCTTGACCATTTACAACCTCTAAGTTTTTATCTAACCAACTAACGTCAACTTTTTCACCAATTTTTAAATTAGTTAGTTCTTGTTTAAACTTACTTCCACTATTTCGAGTCAAAAGAACAATCTCATTTTCATCTGGATTAGATGCAATAGTAAGCCAACGGTTATTTTCCTTTTTATCTTCAATATTAGGAACTGTAACTTTTATATATGAACCTGCATTCCAACTCATATTATTTGGCTTTTCAAATCGAAACACATAAAGATTATCACTTACATTATCTATTGATTTCACAGATATAGTTTGACTACGTCCAAGAAATACGAATATTCCAGACATTATTACTACCAGAATCGCCGCTATAATAAAAATAATAGTTAACATTTTTCTACCTCTTTTCATTTTCTTCCTCTTTCTTAAAATTATAGTTAATATGATGTAGCATAAGATACAGTAATATTACCCAAATTTGTAACTCTATTTAAAATACAATTTTTTATAATGAATATTTTCTAAAATTCATTCATTTTTGTTTTAAAAGATAGTGACTCATATATCGAAATTTCTTAAGAAACACGATTTTGTCGAGTCACTTGCCGCATTAGTTTATTAGATATCTAAAAGCATTTATAAAGCGAAAATAAATATCAATAAGCCACTATCTATGTGTTCTCATGTGAATTTAGAACTTTTGTTGCTCCCCATTAAATAATCCTTTTACAAAATAAATTGCTAATCTTTCTGTTGTTTCACTAACATTAGGAATATCTTTTTCCGTAACGTTCATATCTATATAGTTAAAAAGAGTATAAATTTTCAAAATCTCTTGAATCTTTTCTTGAGAATACCCTTCTGTTTGCAATCGATTAGTAAAATTTTCAACTAAAAATTTATAGAATTGATTAGATGCCTTACCTTCTTCTGATGAATAATAGTTGTGTAATTCACTAGAAATAGCAGGATTGTACCACTCTGATAAAATCTTATTAGTTGATATTAAACTTCTTGATTGACCAAAAAGTTGTTCTGTTAGCTTAACTACATCACCTTCCCAATCGATATTGTTTATCATCAGTTGTCGAATACGATTATTTTCTTCTATATAGGTATCTAAAAAAATTGTTTCTTTACTATCATAAAAGTTATAGAAAGAACCTACTGCCATTTTTGCATGTTTTGTTATTTCTGAAATTGACGTTGCTTTGTACCCTTTTTTAGAAAATACCTGATATGCCGCTTCTTTTAAAATCTTTTTTTTATCCATTATAATCACCTCTTGTTCAATGAATGAATTTTTATTTTTATTCATTCATATTTTATCAAATATCCACTTTAAAGTCAATAGTATAATACAATGTAAAATACTTCGTTCTTTAGAAACTATTGAGCTTTTATTAAAGAATTACTTAATTTGTCTATAAAAAAAATAGAGTTAGAGAAAAATTAATTCTCTATAACTCTATTTTTTTGTTACAAGTTTTTTTAAACATTACTTTGTTTTATGTTACGCTATATTATCCATATCATATAGTTTTCTATACTTATCATTTGTTGCGTATAGCTCACTATGAGCTCCATCCATTTCTATTTCTCCATCTTTAATGAAGATTATTCTATCCATATATTCGATAGAGTTTAAATGATGGGTAATCCAAACAATTGTTTTATCTTTACTAGATTCAAAAATTGTAGTTAATAATTCATGTTCAGTTTTTGGATCTAACCCTACAGTTGGCTCATCTAATAGTAGTAATTCATTATTTTGAATTATACTTCTAGCAAAAGCGATACGTTGACGTTCTCCACCTGAAAATCTACTTCCGGTTTCGAATACATTAGTATCTATTCCGTCTGGTAAACTTTGAAGCAATTTAGATAATTGTGCTTTTTCTAAACTATCATTAATTTTATTTTCAATTTCAGAATCTTCTATACCTGCATCTAAAAGAGCAAGTTTTAAATTTTCTCTAATAGTCATATCAAATAAATATGGTTTTTGGTTTAATAGTGAGATTTCTGTACCTAACATAGTTTCTGTTGGCTTTTTATCTAGTACAACTATTTCTCCTTTATAGTCAGTATATGTCCCAGTTAATAGTTTTACTAATGTAGATTTACCTACTCCACTTCTTCCCAATATCGCTACTTTCTCACCTTTCTTAATTGATAGTGATAAGTTGTTTAATATTGTTTTACCTTCCTCATATTCAAAAGATAAATTTTTGACATCAATAATATTACCATCAGAATTTTTCGCATCAGTTACTTCGATTTGTTCATCGTCTTCTTGATCGTAAAATTCTTTAACACGATTGATCGATACTTCGTAACCTGGTATATGAGCAACAGCTTCACTCGTCATTACAGCAACACTAAGAACAGATAATACCATCATACAAAATGATGCAATATATACATTTTCGATAACATTATTTATCGACATATTCCAACAGCTATAAATCATTAAGAATGCTGTAGCACCAGCAAGTAGGTTTACAAAGTTTTCTCTTAAGTGAACGAATGTTTTAATTTTTCTTTCACGTTTTAGCAGTTTTTCTTCTTTTACTTGATAATCATCCATAAATTCATTTACTTTATTAGAAGAAATCCAGTCACTTAATCCAAAAATTGCACTAGTAAAATCACGATATAAATTATATTTAGCTTCTTTCATAATTTGGAAGTTTTTTCGTGTGATTGTTAATGACACAAATGGAACTACAAATATTATAAATAATCCGAATAAAGATGCTAAGATTGCATAATTCATATCATATCCAAACATAACTGTAATAAATATTACATACAATACTAATGAGATTATACTTGGGAAGATTGTTTTTAAGTAAATATTTTGCATATTTTCAATATCTTCTGAAATAATACCAAGTAAATCTCCAGATTTATATTCTTTCTTAAGTTTTAATGCTTTAGGTTCTAAAATTCTGTACACTCTACTACGCATTTTTTCAATTATTCCTAATACTAAGTTATGACTTACTAATCTTTGAATATAAGCAAATGTTGATTGCGCTAGCGAGAAAGTTCTAGTTAATACAGTTGGAACTTGTAACATTAGGATATTTCCTATACGTAATGAAGCTTTACTAATTAAGAAGCCTGATACATACATTAACGCTGCTCCACTAATAACTGACATTAATCCTAAGAAGATTATTCCACTCATGACAGCTTTATTCTTTTTAAGTTCTTTTCTTACTATTGAATTATTTTTCACTATAGCTACCTCCTACTAGATTAGCTTTTAACTGATCAAATCGAGGTGAATTTTTAAATTCTACGACTTTCTCGAAATCACTAACCCTTCCTTGTTCTAGATTTAACACATAATCTACATTATTTAACCAGTGTAGTCTATGTGTAGCTATAATAACTGTTCTACCTTTAAATAACTCTAGCAGTTTTTCTTTAATTTCGAACTCTGTTTCAATATCCAGGTGACTAGTAGGCTCATCTAGAATAATTATTTCTCTATTACTTATTAAAGCTCTAGCAATTGCTATACGTTGTGCTTGTCCACCACTTAGCTCTTGTCCACCTTCACCAATGTTAGTATCGAATCCTTGTGGAAGAGTTGAAATAAATTTATCTAATCCTACTAATTTACTAATTTCTTTTAAGTACTCTTCACTAACATTTTCATCAGTATAGAATAAAATGTTATTACGAATTGTATCAGGGAATATATATGGAAACTGTGAAATATACGAAATATTATTTGACCAGTGTACATTTTTTAGGTTTGTAACTTCATCATTAATTAATATTTCACCTTCACTTTGTTCATTAAATCCAGATAATATTGAAATTAATGAAGTTTTACCACTCCCACTTTGTCCTACAAGACAAATTTTTTCACCTTTGTTTATAGATAAAGTTATATTATCAAGAATTTTCTTCTCGTCTTTTATTAAACCTATATTTTTTAGTTCAATACTATCCACACTCTCAATAGAAGATTTCTCAGATTTATTTTTCTCATTATCAATTATCATTCTATTAATATCTTCATAAGCCATTTGACCATCGAGTGTTGCGTGATAATCTGTTGCAGCTTGTTTCATCGGCAGGAAAAATTCAGGTGCTATTAATAACACCGTTAATGATGGCAATAGTACTGTACTACCATCTAATAATAATATCCCTAATCTAACCGCTAAAAGTGCAATTGCTATAGTTGTTAAGAAATCTAATGCGAAGCTATTTAAAAATGCCACACTTAGTGTTTTCATTGTACTTTGTCGATATTCTCTATTTTTCTTCTCCATTATCGGTAAGTAATTTTTACTTACTCCTAAGAATTTAAGTGTTTCCACTCCTCGAATTGTATCAATAAAGTTATTAGACAGAGCTCTATATTTTTTATACTGTCTATTTGCCATATCTCTAGCATTAATTCCTAGCAGTATCATAAAAATAACGATAACTGGGATTACAGATATAATCATTAATGCAGATACATAATCTGTATAAAATATAAAAATAACTACTAAGGTTGGTATGATTGCTCCACGAATTTGTTTGGATACATTCAATTCAAAATACTGTTTTACTTTTCCAATACCATCAATTGCTAAAGTTACTAATTTTCCTGATCCTTCTCTTGAAGTAAAATCAGGGCCTAAATCAAAATAACTTCTTAGAAGTTTTTTTCTAAGTTCTTTTTCGAACTTGATCGCATGGTTTTCTGTGAAATATTGTTGTAAATGTAAAAATACTATCCTAAATATAAAACCTATTAAAAAAAGAACACTATCTCTAACAACATTATCATAATTTTTATCAAATAACCCTACTATAGCTTTTGATAAAAAAGCAGCCTGTATAATTATACAAGCTGCTTCGAATATTGATAATATTAATAGTGTCAATGTAAGACTTTTTTTAACAGGAAGTTTTAATTTTGCTTCCTTTTTTTTCATTGACTAATACTCCAATTCATCTTCTTTAGTTAGTCGTTTTCTAAAAATAGAATATGACCAAACTTGGTATCCTAAAACGAATGGCAATAGGAATAATGCAACTATTGTCATAAGTCTTAGTGTGTATACTCCACTAGCAGCATCATAAATAAATAGTGACTGACTAACATCATTGCTGTTTATAATAGCACGTGGGAACATACCAGCGAAGACACTTAGAGTTAGGAACGCTAAAGTTCCAGATGTACTTAAGAATGCACCTAAGTCACGACCTTTAAAGTTTAAAACAAATGATAACACGAATAATGCTACCGCTACTAATGCTAATACTAAACCAACATAGTAGTTTGTTGTGAAAATATCTGTTTTAAATAATGCCCAAATTGCGAATACTAATGTTACTACTGCAGCGAATGGGAATAATAATGCTGATGTAGCACGAGCTGCATTTCTTAATTCTCCTGTAGTTTTAAGAGCTAAGAATTGTGCTCCGTGAACTAACATAAGAAGTAACATCATAATTCCACCAAGAATAGTAAATGGTGATAATAATCCTAAGAAACCGTCAACTAAGTTTTTCTTATCGTCTAGGTTTGCTCCTGTCATAAAGTTAGCTACTGCAACTCCCCATAATACTGGAGGAAGTAAGCTACCTACAAACATTGCTATATCGAATGATTTAATCCAAGCTCTATTATCTCCTAATTTACCTCTAAATTCAAATGATACGCCTCGTAGGATTAACGCTATAAGCATTAATACAAATGCAATGTAGTATCCACTGAATAATTTACCATACCAGATAGGAAACGCTGCGAACATTGCTCCACCACCTGTTAATAACCAAACTTCGTTTGCATCCCAGAAAGGACCAATTGTATTGAAGTAAACACGTTTATCTTCATCAGTTTTACCTAGTACTTGAGCTAGTACCCCAACTCCGAAGTCATATCCTTCTAACACGAAGAACCCTGTAAATAGTATTGTAATAAGTAAGAACCATATATTTGGTAAAGCTACTGACCAATCCATACTATGCTACCTCCTTCACAGTTGTTTCTTTTTTGTTCATTGTATATCTGAACGCTACAAATTGTGCAATACCTAAAATTGTGTATAGTACACAGAATACTAATAGTGAGAACAATACTGATGATGCTGAGTTTGGAGAAACTCCAGATTCAGTAGCCATCACTCCGAAGATTAAGAAAGGTTGACGACCCATCTCTGCCATAATCCAACCACAAGCAGTAGCAACTTCAGCTACTAGTAAAGTCCATGGCATAAGTTGTAAGAACCAACGTTTTTTAATTTCAGTTCTCTTGAATGCATATATAGTACCAAGTAACGACATTAAGATTAAGATACCAACTGAACCAGACATAACTCTAAATGAGTAATAAATTGTTGGTACGTCTGGTGTGTAATCGATGTGTTTTCCGACTACTGGATAGTATTTCTCATCCATTTCTTTTTGAAGAGTTTTCATACCTTTAAGGCTTCCTTCAAATTTATCATATGCTAAGAAACTTAACATACCTGGAACTTCAAGGTAATGTTCTGCTTTCTGTTGTTTTTGATCAATTGTTGCTAAAACTGAGAATGGTGCTGAATTTCCTGTATCTTCATACAGAGCCTCAGCAGCTGCAACTTTCATAGGATATTCTCTTACTAAGTATTGCATTTGAGAATGTCCAGTCCAAAACAATCCTAATGAACCGATTAAAGCAGCTACGATAGATACTTTAAATGCTTTTCTAAACACTGCAACTTCTTGTTTACGAACCATTTTCCAAGATGCAATACCTGCAATTGTAAATGCTCCTACAGTTAACGCCATTGTTACTACGTGAGGGAATTGGTTCCATAAATATGGGTTTTTAATGATTGCTAAGAAGTCAATCATCTCTGCTTTTTTACCAATTACGTTGTTCTCAACGTATTTAACACCAACTGGGTGTTGCATGAATGAGTTAGCTGATAAAATCCAGAACGCTGACATAAGTGTTCCGATACTTACTAACCAAATACACATTGCGTGTAATTTTTTGTTAATTTTCTCCCAAGAGAAAATCCAAATACCGATAAATGTAGACTCAAGATAGAATGCAAGTAATGCTTCTATCGCAAGTGAAGGTCCAAAAACATCCCCTACGAATGAAGAATATTCAGACCAGTTCATACCAAATTGGAACTCTTGTAGGATACCTGTAACAACCCCAACAGCGAAGTTAATTAGGAATAAGTGACCAAAGAACTTCGTAATTCTTTTGTAATGTTCATCGCCAGTTTTAACATAAATACTTTCAAAAATCGCGATTAAGAACACCATACCAATAGTAATCGGTACAAAGAAGAAGTGGAACACTGTTGTCGCTGCGAATTGTATCCTAGCAAGTAATAGTGGATCCAACATAGATATACCTCCTTTAAAAATATTAAATTATATTTAGTGCAAATATTTATATTATTATTGTATAACATAGTCTTTATTATAGCAAAACAAAAATGATAAAAAGTAGCACTTTTCCTACTTTTTACCATTTTTCGTTCACATTTTGTTCACAATTTACAATAAAATCAATATTATCGCTTTGTTATACTTTATATTTTTAAATTTTTTTCTTATTTTAATTGTGAGTTACTCCCAACATTAGACTTACGATTAATATTATTAAAACTAATATACAAATTCTTACGAATCTGAAATCTTTTTCTTCAATATAAACATAAAGCAATCCAAAGATTCTCAGTACTGGAGTTAATATTAACAAAAAGATACCAAACATTAAATACGAATGATAATTTAATGTAGTTAAACCTTTTAGCATTTCTGAAAAAGTATATCTTTCAATAGTCAGTACACCATCCACTCCATATATAAAGCTAAGCACTATACCTGTTATAATAAAGAATGAACTAATGAATACTCCAGTCTTTAAAATATTAGAAATAACGATATTTATATCTTTTTTCTTTTCCATATTAAAGCACCCCCACCCCTTTTAAGAACATATTAACTATAGTAAATAATAAAATTGGTAGGAATATATATCTTATATATTTTGCATCTAATCTTTGCATTACCTTTGCTCCAGTTCTAGAACCTATTAAAGTTCCTATAGCTATAGGAGCTGCGATTACTGGATTTATTGTTCCATTAAAGAAGTAAATTAAAGCACTTGCTGTTGCTGTAACACCCATCATAAAGTTACTCGTAGCTGTACTTACTTTTATAGGAAGTTTCATATAACTATCTAATGCAACAACTTTGAACGCTCCACTACCAATTCCAAGTAATCCACTAGCAAAACCTGCTCCAAACATTACTAGTGATCCTTGAGGAACATTAGTAACATTATATGCTACGGTTTTACCTGTCGCTTTATCATAATATGTTGAATTTAATTTATATCGATCAGCATATTTATCATTTTCTACCTTTTCTTCTTCTTTTTTCACCTTAGTTATTAATCCTGTTTTCTTCAGCATACCATAAAAAGAATTCAACAGAATTAACGAGAAAAAGATATATAGCAACTTTGAAGAAAATATTCCTGCCATAAGGGCTCCTACAACTCCTCCTACTGTAGTAAAAACTTCTAAAAGCATACCAACTCTCATATTACTTACATGATCTTTAACAAATGCTATTGCTGAACCACTACTCGTTGCAATTACCGCAATGATACTTGCACCTATTGCATATTTGATATCTATTCCAAATAAGATTGTTAATGCTGGTGTAATAATAATTCCACCACCAAGTCCTACTAAAGAGCCTAGAAATCCTGCTAAAACTGCTATTATCATAAACTGTATTATCTCAATCATAATTTCTCCTTCTAATCTTTAGAATATATTACTAATACATTTGAACTTACTTCCAACTCAATAGCTTTTTCATTAGCAAATTCGTTACTCGTTGCATTAGGACGATTTAAAGTCAAGACTAAATTTTCTACTTCATATTTAGAATTTTTTATAGACATCTTCGTATTCTCATAAATTGGAACTATTGAGAAATACTTATACCCTTCAATTTTTTCAAAAATATTTTGTCCACTATGTGCTATAGTTATTATATTATTATCATCAATAATTTTTACTTTAACATTGTTATATTTTTCATTATTTAGAAGTAAAATATTTCCAAAGAAGTGATCAAGTCTTCTTCCTGTTGCTCCATATATATCTATTTCTTCTACTGAATCAAATAGTTCTAGTATATTTTCTAAAGCAAAGTCAGCATCAGTTAAATCTTCACTATGTTTTACTCTAAAGTACTTAGATTTTTGTTCAACTTCTTTTCTTTGTTCAGAGTTTATTGAATCAAAATCTCCGCAACTTAATAATGGATTTATACCCTTATCAAGTAAGTACAATGCTCCTCTATCTACTCCACACCATAAGTCAGATAAAGGTAATTCTTCTGGAAATACCCCACCTAACATTATGCTTATTTTTTTTGTATTCATTATTTTAACAACTCACCTAATGTTTTTTCTTTATCGCTTGCTCCAAATAAAAATGATCCACAAACTAATAAGTCTGCACCTTTATCTCTACAAGCTTTCGATGTTTCTACATTTATTCCACCATCTACTTCTATTAAGAAGTTATAATTTTTTTCTTCTCTTATCTTAGCTAATTCTTCAATTTTCTCAAGCATTTCTGGAATGAACTTCTGACCACCAAACCCTGGATTAACAGTCATAATTAGAACATAATCTACTTTTGGTAATAAGTATTTAATACTTTCAAATGGTGTTTGAGGATTTAATACTATACCAGCTTTTTTTCCATTATTCTTGATTACTTGTATTAATCTGTCTGCATGATTTGTAGCTTCTATATGAAAAGAAACCATATCGCAACCAACTTTACAAAATTGTTCTACATAATTTTCTGGATTAGCAATCATTAGATGACAATCAAAAACTTTGTCTGTTTTAGGTCGGATTGCTTCAATTATTGGAAATCCAAAAGAAATGTTAGGAACGAAATTCCCATCCATTACATCTATATGAAACATATCAATTCCTATATTTTCTAATTCTTTAATATCTCTTTCTAAATTAGCAAAATCTGCTGATAAAATTGAAGGTAAAATTTTCTTCATCTTATCTCTCCTTTATATATTTTCTTTTTTGATTTTGTTTTTCTGTAAATAAAACTTTATAATCTTCATAGCGACTTTCTAATATTTGTTTACTTTCTACCGCTTCTTTGACACCACATTGAATTTCCTCCATGTGATTACATGGTTTAAATTTACAATCATAGTCATGAAACTCTCTAAATAAGTATTGTAAATCTTCTTTTTCAATAAATGTAATATCAAGTGAAGAAAAACCTGGTGTATCTGCGATATAAAAATCATCAATTTGATAAAATTCCGTATGTCTAGTCGTGTGTCGTCCACGTCCTAAATGTTTCGAAATTTCTCCTGTTTCGATATCAAGGTGTTCTGCTAGTTTATTAATAAATGTAGATTTTCCTGCACCTGATTGACCAGATATCGCTACATACTTATTAGAAATAACTTCTTTTAATTTATCGATATCTTCTTCAGAATTCGTAAATACTTGATATCCTATTTCATAATAATAATTCATTATTTCTTTCATCTTTTCTAGTTCATCATCTTTTAATAAATCTAACTTAGTAAAAATGATAATAATATCTACATCACTATTTTCATTTAAACAAATTGTTTTATTTAGTAGCTTACTTGAAAACTCAGGATCTTTAACAGATACTACAATAATACTATAATCTATATTCGCAACCTTAGGTCTTAGTAATTCATTTTTTCTTTCTAAAATTTCTACTACATATCCTGTATTATTATCACTCATTTGAATTTTTACATCATCACCTACTAATGGTGTGATATTCTCATTTCTGAAATTTCCTCGTGCACGACACGTAACGATTTCTCCAGAACAATTTACATAATAAAATCCACTAAGCGCTTTTAAAATTTTTCCTTCTTTTGTCATGTTCCTCCTATACCTTTTTGGTATTTTTTGTAACTATTTGTTTAGTTTCGCTTTTATATCTGCTTTAGTTTTTTCTGCTAGTCTTAACATTTCGATAGAGTGTTCTTCAGAAAGTTTTGTCATAGTGTCTCCTGACACCATTCTTGCTACTTCAGCAATCTTCTCTTCTTCTGATAGTTCTCTAATTACAGTTAATGTTCTCTTATCTATTATTTCTTTACTGATTAGTAAATTTGTATCTGCTAAGGCTGTGGTTTGAGGTAAGTGCGAAATACAAAGTACTTGCGAACCTACACCAAGTTGATACATTTTTTCAGCCATCCTTTGCGACACTCTTCCACTTACTCCAGTATCAATTTCATCAAATATTATCGAAGTAGCTTCTATGCTTCTTGAGAAAATTATTTTCAGAGCTAACATTACCCTTGAAAGTTCCCCACCTGAAGCAACTTTAGATAAGGATTTTAAAGGTTCTCCTAAATTCGCACTAATTAAAATCTTAACATCGTCTTTTCCTGTTGTTGAAAATTCTTTTTCTTTGAAATCAACTTTAATAGTACTCTTTTCCATGTATAAGAATTTCAACTCATCTTGAATAAGTTTTTCTAGTTTTAGCGCTGTCTCTTTTCTTATTGAACTTAACTCTTCGGCTAGAGTCGTCAGTTCTTCTTCGATTTTTTTACTTTCCTCTAAGTAGTTTTCAAAGTTCTCTTCATAGTTTTCCAACTCATCTAATTCTTCTTTAATCGTTTCTGTAAAGGTAATAAGATCATTAAGTGGCTTAGAGTATTTTTTCTCTAATGTTTTTATTTTATCTAATCTAAAAATCAAACGATCTAATTTTTCCTCATCATATTCAATTACATCTGTATAACTAGAAACTTCATATTTTAAATCATCAAGAATATAGTATAAATTTGTAATCTCTTCATATTTTTCTTCAAAGTTAGAATTATACCTACTTAGCTCTCCTAGATTAGATCTAATTTCTGCAAGTTTTGATATTACTCCATACTCACCATCAATACCGTCTGTAATACTATGAGCAAGGGTATTTACCTTTTCGAAGTTCTCTAAGTAATCGATATCCTTTTCAAGATCTAAATCTTCGTCTATTTTAAGTTTCATCTGACTTAATTCTTTATACTGGAATTTTAAGAAATCCACTTTTTGAAGAACATCACTTTCTTGTTGTTTTAAATTATCGATTTTTTCTTTGATTACTTGGTATTCTTTAAATTTTTCTTTATATTTTAAATATGCAGGTTGAATTTTTTCTCTATTAAATGAATCTACCAAATTCAGGTGATTTTTTTCTACTAATAATACTTGATTATCGTGTTGTTCATGAATATCTAATAAATGAGCAGCTACTTTTTTTAACGTAGATAGATTAACTATTGTTCCGTTAATTCTACACACACTCTTTCCACTGCTGTAAATATCACGACGAACTACAATAACCTCATCTTCAAGATCTAAATCAAGTTCATTAAAAATTCTCTTAACTTCTTTACTCTTAGGAAAATCAAATACACCTTCAACACTCGCCTTCTCTTCACCATAACGAATATAAGACGTCGATGTTCTTTGACCAGACAGTTGTGAAATTGCCGCTAGAATCATTGATTTCCCTGCACCAGTTTCTCCACTTAAGACAGTTAAACCATTTTTAAGTTCTATAGTAGCTTTTTCAATTATTCCAAATTGCTTAATATTTAACTGAATTAACATCGGCTCCTCCTCTATTTAAAGTGATTATGAGCATTATTTACAATATGCTCTATATTGATTTTACTATTTTCCACTTCTTTATCTGCATTATATTTTAGAAGCATTAAGAATTCAATATTCCCTTCTCCACCTGTTATTGGAGAATAAGATAGATTTGTCATACTAAATCCAACACTATTTGCTAATAGCAATACTTTTTCTACGACTTCTAATTGAACTTTTTTATCTCGAACAATTCCACCTTTTCCTACCTTATCTTTTCCAGCTTCAAATTGAGGTTTTACAAGTGCGCAAACTTCTCCACCATCTTTTATTATTTCAGCAAGATTTGGGAGTATTAATGATAGTGATATAAATGAAACATCAATTGAAGCAATATCAATTTCATAGACATCAAAATCTTCTTTAACGGAATGTCTGAAGTTAGTTTGTTCCATTACTTTTACACGTTCATCATTGCGTAGTTTCCACACAAGTTGATTAGTACCAACGTCCAATGCATATACAAACTTCGCTCCGTTTTGTAATGCGCAGTCTGTAAATCCTCCAGTTGATGAACCAATATCAATCATTACTTTGTCTTTCACATCAAAGTTCAACTCATTAATCGCTTTTTCTAGTTTAAGTCCTCCGCGACTAACATAAGGCATCTGTTTACCTTTAATTCTAAGTTCCGCAGTTGATTCAACCTTCTCCCCTGCTTTATCAATTCTAATATTATCATTATAAACTATACCAGCCATAATAGCTCGTTTTGCTTTTTCTCTTGATTCAAATAATCCTTGACTTACGCAAAGGACATCTGCTCTTTCTTTTGCCATAGTTACCTCTTTTTTATTTACTAAGTGTGCATTTCAAAATAAATATTAATTTTAAAATTTACACAGTCTTTCCTTTTAATTTTATCATATTAATCGTATTTTATCTATGAGAATGGTACGTTTATATATACTTTATATCTAAATTTAAATAATATTCCACTTATTTTTGAGTGATTATTTTATAGTCTAATAAAAATAAGAGCAACCTAAGGAAAATTTTCCTATTAGGTCGCCCTTTATATTAATATTTTATTTTACTTTTTTTATGTTCCAAATATCTTTAGCATATTCAGCTACAGATCTATCTGCAGAGAAGATACCAGCATTAGCAGTATTTACTAAACTCATTTGTCCCCATTTTTCTTTATCTTGATAAGTTTCAGCAACTTTTTCTTGAGCTGTAATATAACTTTCAAAGTCAGCTAGACACATATAGTTATCTTGAGTTAATAAGTAGTCTACGATAAAGTTGAAGTTCATACCACCTACAGTCATAGTTCTAATGAAATCTAATGTTTCTTTAATTTTTACTGAATTATTGTAGTATTCCCAAGGTTTATATCCATGAGCATATAACGCATCTACTTCTGGAGTTTCTAAACCGAAGATAAAGATATTGTCATCTCCTACCGCTTCATGAATCTCTACATTAGCTCCATCAAGTGTTCCTAATGTTAAAGCTCCATTTAGCATTAGTTTCATATTTCCTGTTCCACTTGCCTCTTTTCCAGCTTGTGAAATTTGTTCACTAATGTCAGCCGCTGGAATTATTTTTTCTGCTAGTGTTACTTTGTAATCTGGTAAAAATACAACTTTTATGTATTCACGCACTAATTCATCACATTCAATCATTTGAGAGATTGAGTGGATAAATTTAATAATATTTTTAGCCATTTGGTATCCTGACGATGCTTTTGCAGCAAAAATAAATGTTCTAGGTACTGGACGTAATCCATTATATTTAATCTCTCTATATAAATATACGATGTGTAATGCATTCAGTAATTGACGTTTATATTCATGAAGTCTCTTAACTTGTACATCAAAGATAGACTCTGGATTTACAGTTATACCTGTTGTATTTTGAATGTAAGTAGCAAGTTGTTCTTTTTTAATTTTTTTAATTTCTAGAAGTTTATCAACAACTTTTTTGTCATTTTTATAATCATTTAATTTACTGATTTTAGATAAATCTTTAACGAAGTCATCACCGATTAATTCTTTCAGATATGATGCTAGTTCAGGGTTTGCCTGTCCTAACCATCTACGATGAGCTATACCGTTAGTTACATTTCCGAATTTAGTTGGATATAATTCGTTAAATGCTCTAAATGTTGATTCAACAAGAATGTCACTATGTAATTTCGATACTCCGTTAACATTATGACTTCCTACTATTGATAAATTAGCCATTCTTATTTGATTATCATAAATAATTGCTGTTTCTGCTAATGTATAATCTTTACCTTGATCAATTACCCATTGACAGAATCGTTTATTAATTTCTTCAATAATTGAGTAAATACGTGGTAATAATGGTTTAAATAAATCTACAGACCATTTTTCTAACGCTTCCGCCATAATTGTGTGGTTAGTGTAGGCAAAAGTTTTAATTGAAATTTCCCAAGCCTTATCCCAAGAATAACCATATTCATCAAGCAATAATCTCATTAATTCTGGAACTCCCATCGCTGGGTGAGTATCATTAATATGTAATGCAACGTGTTCACTTAAGTTTTCTAATGTTCCAAATTCATTATAATGATTTTTTACTAATTGTTGCAATGAAGCACTAATAAAGAAGTATTGTTGTTTAATACGTAATTCTTTACCTTCATTTGTGCTATCTGCTGGATATAATAATTTAGAAATTGATGAAGCTATTGCTTCTGCTTCTGAAGATTTTGAATATTCTCCGCGTTCAAACAGTTTCATATTAAATCCTGTTTTTGCTTTTGCTTCCCATAAACGTAATGTATTTACAGTTTTTGTTTTATATCCTGAAATTAATAAATCATATGGTTCAGCTTGAATTGAAGTATAATCTTTGTGTTCTACAGTGAATCCATTTTCTGTCATTTTTTCTTCAACATGTCCATAGAACCTAACCTCAATTTCCTCGTCATTTCTATAAACAAGACCATATTTCCCTAAATCTAACCAATAATCTGGGAACTCCTGTTGCCAACCATTGTTAATAACCTGCTTGAAGATTCCATATTCATAAAGAATAGAAAAACCTGTTACTGGATAATCACTACTTGTTAAAGCATCTAAATAACATGAAGCAAGACGTCCAAGACCACCATTCCCTAATCCTGGATCTGGTTCGATATCATAAATTTCATCTAAATCGAAGTTATTGTCAGAAAGATATTCTTTGATTTCTTTTTCGACTCCAAGATTAAATAAATTGTTTCTTAAAGTTCTACCTACAAGAAACTCCATTGACATGTAGTAAGCACGTTTTTGCTTTGTTTTCTTTAATTCTTGTTCATACGCAAATTTTTTCTCAGATAATTTTTCTCTAACAGTGCTCATTAACGCTTCATAAACTTGACGTTTACTCGCTGTTTTTATTGTGATCCCAAATTGTCTTTTTAAATATTTTTCTATTCTGTGTTCTAACTCTTGTTGTTTCATTAATCTCTCCTATAATCCATCTCGTTAGACGATTTCACTGTACATATTTATATATTGTAGTGCTGATTTTTTCCAACTTACATCTTGTTGAATTGCATTCTTCATAATTTTATTCCAAATATGACGTTCTTGATAATAACAATACGTTGCTCTATAAACCGCATCTAACATATCGTATGCATCGAAACTTTCAAATGTAAATCCTGTTCCTGTTTTTCCATCGAATGGTTCAACTGTATCTCTTAACCCACCAACTCTGTGAACAATCGGTATAGTAGCGTATCTCATTGAAATAAGTTGAGATAAACCACATGGTTCAGTTTTAGATGGCATCAAGAACATATCACAAGAGCTATATACTTTTGATGATACTTCTGATGAGAACATAATTAAACTTCTTACTTTATCATGACGACGATATTCTAACGAACGAAGTGCATCTTCATAATGACGATCACCTGTTCCTAAAATCACAAGTTGAGCACCTGTTTTTAAGATTTCATCAGCTACATGAAGAACTAAGTCAATTCCTTTTTGGTGAGTTAATCTAGTAACCATTCCAATCATAGGGATATTTTCATTTACTTCTAACGCTAAATCTTCTTGGAATTTTAATTTGTTCTCTACTTTATTTTTTAATGTTTTAACATCAAAGTTCTTATAAATGTTTTTATCAGTTTTTGAATTAAACTTATCAATATCCAAACCATTAATTATGCCGTGAAGTTTTCCTTGCTCTATTCTTAGTATATCATCTAAACCATATGAGAAATATGGATCTAATATTTCATGTGCATAAGTTTCACTTACCGTATTTATTCTATCAGCCAATTGAATAGCACCTTTCAATAGGTTTAAATCACCTTTGTATATAAGAGCATCAAAATATTTATTATCTAATCCAAATAAATTCCCCATTTCATAAGGATTAAATTTTCCTTGGAATTCAATATTATGGATAGATATTACACTTTTAATATTTTGATAAAAACCTTCTCCTCTTGACTTAATATCATCTAAGTAAATTACAGATAAAGCTGCATGCCAGTCATTAGCATTAACTATATCTGGTTTATAATCAATATGAGGTAATATTTCTAATGCAGCTTTTGAAAAGAATGCAAATCTTTCACCATCATCATCTTGACCATATACACTATCTCTATTAAAATATTGTTCGTTATCGATAAAATAATAAGTTACTCCATTTACTTGCGTTTCAAAAATTCCACAATAAACTGTTCTCCATCCTAAATTAATAAATATATGTTGTTTATATTTTAAATCATACTTTTGTCTATCTATTGAAGAATACAAAGGCAGTACTACCCTTGCTTCTACATTTTCATCTTGAAGTGCTTTAGGTAATGATCCTATAACATCTCCTAGTCCTCCAACCTTTACAAATGGTGCCGCTTCAGCTGCCACGAATAATATTTTCATTATTGTTCTCCTTATTCGTTATTTATTTCATACTAAAAGGGTTAGTTTTAGATGTAGTCTATCTGTTTATTATACTCCTTTTCCTTCCGAAAATCGAAGGTTTTACAAATATCTCCCACATTTTATTCTAACCCATATTTTTATTATACTACTTTATTTTTTTCTACAATAACTTGACAATTTTCAGCTCCTTTTAATTCCACTCTTTCGGAAACAGTAGCCGACTTATCTAAAATTACATAATCTAAGTAAGCTGATTTTTTAATAACACTATTAGGCATTATAATAGAATTTTTAATAACTGCACCTTCTTCTATTACAACGTCCCTAAATAAAATACTGTTTTCAACTATACCATTAATTTCACAACCATCACCTAGAATAGAATTTTTCACGATTGCACCTTCTCCATAAGTAGTTGGTACACTATCTTGTACTCTAGTTAAGATATCAGTACCTGATAAGAATAATTCATTCATCTTATTAGGATCTAATAAATCTCTATTAAAGTCATAAAACTCTTGAACACTATTAATTGTTCTTGTATAATTCTTGATTTCATATCCATAAACATTTAATCTATGGAAATTCTTAGTAATATAATCTAACAATAAATCCTGCCATCCATATGTCATCCCTTTTTTAACAAGTTCTTTAAACATCTCTTTAGACATTATGTAAATTTTAACTTGCGTAGGGCACACTTGATCATATCCATCATAATGATATAAACTATCATATACTCTATCTTTTTCATCAAAAATAATTTGTGATTCACGTTGTTGGGGTTTTCTATACGTATAAGCTAATGTAATATCAGCATTTGTAGATTTATGATATTTAAGCATTTCTTTAAAATCGATATTTCCAACAATATTTCCATCTGCCAATATACAATATTCTTCTAATAAAGTATCTGCATATTTTGCCGCATCTCCCAATGCTTCGATTTTATTTTGTGCAACTCTATTTGATTGATGGTTTGACATCGGTGTTATAAATTTCAACCCACTATTTTTTCTGTTTAGATCCCAGTCTTTCCCCCAACTTAAGTGATCCATTAATGACTTATAATGGTGATTTGTCACTACTGCTATATTAGATATCTCAGCTTTAACTAAAGAAGATAACATGAAATCAATCATTCTATATCTTGACGCAACCGCTAAAGATGCTAGTGTTCTATTTCTTACTAATCCTTGCAGATCATCGTTACGATAGTTATCCGCAAATAAAATACAAAACGCTCTTACCATATTATTTTCCCTCTACTTTCCTATTCTCATTTACAACTTCATCCCTACCGATTACTGTTATTTGTTCTTTTCCTAGAACAATTTCTCTATTACCTACTTCTACATTTTCTTTAACTACTGAACCTTCTGAAATAATTGAATTATAGACTTTAGCTCCTTTTTCAATAACTGCACCTTTCATGATGATACTTCCCACTACTTCAGCACCTTCTTCGATTCTAACTCCTGAAGAAATTATAGATTCTGAAATAGTTCCATATACAGTAGTCCCATCTGAAATCATAGAATTTCTAACATTAGCACTATGTCCTAAATATTGAGGCATAGCACCTTCATGTCGATAATAAATTCTCCATAATTTATCATCAATATTAAAGTTTTCTTTATTTTTTATTAGATCCATATTTGCTTCCCATAAGCTCTCAATTGTACCTACATCTTTCCAGTAACCATAAAATGGATAAGCATAGATATTTTTTCCTTCGTTCAACATCATTGGGATAATATTTTTACCGAAGTCTTTTTCACTATCTGGGTTTTCTTCGTCACGAATTAAATATTCTCTTAATTGTTGCCAACTGAAAATATAGATTCCCATCGATGCCTTAGTTGAGATTGGATTTTCTGGTTTCTCTAAAAATTCAGTTACTTTAAGATCAAAGTTTGTGTTCAATATTCCAAAACGACTAGCCTCTTCAATTGGAACATTAATGTGTGCGATTGTTAAATCTGCTCCTTTTTCTTTGTGGAAATCTAACATTTCTTTATAGTTCATTTTATAAATGTGATCTCCTGATAAAATAAGAACATATTCTGGGTTATATTGCTCTATATATTTAATATTTTGATATATTGCATTAGCAGTTCCTTTATACCATTCTCCAGTTTTTCCTGCAGTATAAGGTGGTAGAATAGATAACCCTCCATCCATTCTATCTAAATCCCATGGTTGACCATTCCCCATGTATGAGTTAAGTTCCAAAGGCATAAATTGTGTTAGTACTCCTACAGTTGAAATTCCAGAGTTCGCACAATTAGAAAGTGGAAAATCTATAATTCTATATTTTCCTCCAAAAGGTACAGCCGGTTTAGCCATATCTTTTGTCAATACTTGTAATCTTGTACCTTGTCCTCCTGCTAGTAGCATTGCTACAACTTCTTTTTTTCGTGCCATTAAGTTGACCCCCTTCTTCAAAACTTGTTTATTTCTTTTCTATATACATTGTCGCATAAGGCGGAATATTTAAACTCAACGTATATTTAAATTCATTTTTTTCTTTATTAATTGTTTTAAGATTTCTATTTGATACTGCGATACCATCGTATTTTTTAGCATCAGAATTCAACACAATCTTGTAACTTCCCCAAGTATCTACCCCAATTTCATAATTTTTCAATACTTGATTTGAGAAATTACTAATCACTAAGACTTCTTTACCTGATCTATCTTTACGAGAAAAAGCAAAAACATTGTTATTATTATCATCTACAACATGCCATCTAAAGCCATCCCAATCACTGTCGTTTTCCCATAGTGCTGGCTTAGTTTTATAATACTTATTAAGTTCTTTTACATATCTATGTGTAAATACATGCTTAGGATATAACATTAATAACCAATCAAGTTCTCTTTCTTCATCCCATTCGATAAATTGAGCAATATCAATTCCCATAAATGCTAATTTTTTCCCTGGATGTGCATACATATACCCTAAAAATGCTTTTAAGTTTGCGAATTTATCCTCGTATGGAACAGGACTCTTATCTAAAAGAGATTTTTTTCCATGTACTACTTCATCATGTGAGATTGGAAGAATGAAATTTTCAGAGAATGCATAATGCATTGAAAATGTAAATTTGTTGTGTACTCCTTTTCTAAAGAAAGGATCTGTTTCTAAATAATCAAGACTATCATTCATCCATCCCATATTCCATTTGAAGTCAAATCCTAAACCACCATGTTCAACAGCAGCAGTTACTTTTGGATAGCTCGTTGATTCTTCTGCTATCATACTTACACCTGGATAATTTTCTTTTACGTATAAGTTAAGATTTTTTATAAAATCTATTGCTTCTAGATTTTCAAATCCACCGTAAATATTTCTAGCACATTTGTCTTCATCTCGGCAATAATTTAAAAATAACATAGAACTAACCGCATCGACTCTTATTCCGTCTATGTGGTAATCTTCAATCCATGATACTGCACTTGATGTTAAAAATGACTTAACTTCATTACGTCCATAATCAAACACCCTAGTACCCCAACCTTCGTGCTCCATTTTTCTCGTATCAGAATATTCATAACATGGTGTTCCATCAAATTCATATAATCCATGAGCATCCTTTGTAAAATGTCCAGGAACCCAATCTAGTATTACCCCAATATTATTTTGGTGACAAATATCAACAAAATACATAAAATCTTCCGGTGTTCCATATCTTGAAGTTGGTGAAAAATACCCTGTAGCTTGATATCCCCATGATTTATCATATGGATACTCTGTGACTGGTAATAACTCAACATGAGTGTAATTCATTTCTTTTACATATTCTACCAGTCTATGCGCTAATTCCCTATAACTTAGTTCTTTTCCCTCTTCGTTATGTTTCCAAGATCCAAGATGTACTTCATAAATATTCATAGGCTGATGATAAGGTACCGTCCTATTATCCATCCACTTTTTATCTTTCCATTTATATTCTGGTAAAGTATAAACTTTTGATGCTGTTAACGGTCTAGTTTCAGCATGCTTAGCATATGGATCAGCTTTCCATAACTCAACCCCACTATGTGTCACAATTACATATTTATAAGCATCAAACTCACAAACACCAGGAACTTGAATTTCATAAATTCCTCTATCATTTATTTTTTTCATTTCATATGTATATGGATACCAAGAACAAAACTCACCTGTAACAAAAACTCTTTTGGCGTTTGGAGCCCATACTCTAAAAGTACAAGAATCCCCATCTAAAAACGATCCTAAAAATTTATGGCTATGGTAATTAGTTCCTTCATGGAATAAATATTCGGCCATATTATTATTCACTAAATACCCCCTCCTCTACAAAAGTAAACGTTTTCTTTTGATTTTAAAAAAATTTAATTTTATAAAAATTTCATAAAAAATAGTTTAAATTAACACTAATTTTTTCTTTATTTTTTATACCTATAGTATAACATATGAAAGCTTTTATGTAAATGTTTTCTTTGCTATTTTCTTACAAATTATTATCTAGAATTTAATGCTTTAATACTAATAAAATTCTATTTTTTTAAATATTAACATTTACTTTTAAAAATATTTGTATTAAAATTAAGTAGATTATTTTTGTAAAACAAATTGATAATGAAAATTTTATGTTTCGGAGAAGAAAAAATGATTAAATTTAATCCTATAAAAAATAAATTTCCTAAAGGAGCAATAAATAATATAGAATCTTTCCACTTTGAGGTATTAATTAAAGATGATTTCTATTTCAATGATTTCAAAATTATTATAAAAAATGAGTTTACAGGTGATATTATATCTAAAAGTCTGAAATTTAAAGAAAAGTCTGAAAATAATTATTCCAAATATTTCGTAGAATTTGAACCTTTTAATATCGGCCTATACTTTTATCATTTCGAAGTTCACTTTGATAGTTTTTACGTATATTTAAAAAATGATAGATTAAATGCTAAACTTGTTAATAGTAATGATGAACTACCTGATTGGCAACTTACTGTTTATGATTCAAACTTTACAACACCAGATTGGTACAAAGGTTCAATTATGTATCAGATTTTCCCTGATAGATTTAAACGAAGTGATAAATATACCGCTACAATGGCAAAAAATGAAAATGTAAGAATTAGACATGAAAATTGGGACAGTATTCCACACTCATCAATTACTCATAAAAATTATGGTGCAAAAGATTTCCTAATGGGAAATCTACTAGGAATAGAGGAAGAAAAAGATTACTTTAAAAAATTAAATATAGAGAGTATTTATTTAAATCCTATTGTTGAAAGTCCTGAGAATCACCGATACTCTACTGCTGATTATTTTAATGTTGATCCGTATTTTGGAACTAATGAGCAATTCGAAAATTTCTGTAAAGATTTCAAAAAAGATAATATTAAAATTATTCTAGATGGTGTTTTTAGCCACACAGGTTCTGACAGTATTTATTTCAATCGATATAATAATTATGACAGTATTGGTGCTTATAACTCTCAAAATTCACCATACTATTCTTGGTTTAATTTTATTAATTTTCCTAACGAATATCACTCTTGGTGGGGATTTGACAATTTACCTACAGTTGTAAAAGAAAACAAAGAATATAGTGATTTCATCAATAATAAAGATACTGGTGTTGTTAACTTTTGGCAGAAATTAGGAATTGCTGGATGGCGCCTTGATGTTGCAGATGAATTTCCTGATGAATTCTTAGATAGAATTCGTGAAAGTGCAAAATACTATGATAAAGATTCCCTAATTATTGGAGAAGTTTGGGAAGATGCAACTAATAAAATTTCTTACAATACACGACGACGATATTTCTTAGGTGATCAACTAGATAGTGTAATGAACTATCCTTGGAAAAATGCTATTATTAATTTCGTAAAATATAAAAATGCAGATGATTTTACCCTTGAAATACTAAAATTGGTAGAAAACTATCCTCGTCCTGCCCTTGATGCGGTGATGAACTTACTTGGAAGTCATGATACTGAGCGTGTTCTTACAATGTTAGCATTTGATAATCCAGAAGATATACCTGTTCATGAACGACCAACATATAAAATGTCAAAAGAACAATATTACGAAGCAAAAAATCTATTGAAATTTGCTAGTTTTATACAATTTACATTACCTGGTGTTCCTTGTATTTACTATGGTGATGAAATTGGAATGTATGGATTTAGAGATCCATATAACCGACTAGGATTTTCTCATAATAATAAAGACGAAGATTTACTAAATCATTATATTGAATTATCAAAATTTAGAAATGAAAATAAAAATGATTTTATTACAAATTTTGAATTTATTTATACTAATGAAAAATGTGTTGCATACAAACGTAATAACATTCTTTGTATAATAAACTTAGATTCTAAGGCTCACTTTATCGAAGATTATTCTGGTGAAAAAATATTTGGAAACAATGAAATATATCCAACACCATTTGGGACAGTAGTAGCTCCTAACAGCTATGTTGCAATAAAAATTAAATAAAATATGACCCAAAAGTATTAGATTTTAAAAATAATTTACATAAAAACTCTTAGACGTAGTTGTTTATTAATATCTAAATTTGCTTCATAAAAACTTTTTAGATATCTAATAAAATATAGGGGGTGATTCGACAAAATCTTGTTTCTTAAGAAATCAAGATTTTGTTGAGTCACCCCCTCTTCGTTTTACATCTTTATTTAGGATTATATATACTTGGGAGTACGTAAAAATAGACACTAAGACTGATTCAATCTTAGTGTCATTTTTATATTATCCAGAGTTTCTAAGTCCAGTAGCAACTCCATTAATTGTTATATGAATTGTATTAATTTGAGATTCTGGTAACTTACCTTCTCTAGAACGTTTGATTAATTCTACCTGAAGTAAATTCAAAGTATTAAAGTATTGTAACCTATTTTCTAAACTTCGAGTTAAGTATGTATTATCTTCTAGAAACTCTTTATGTTCTGAGATTTCTAGTACTACTTGTTTAGTTAAGTTCCATTCTCTTAAAATTTCTTCATATACATTTTTAGTTTTTTCATCATTACAAAGATTTGCATATTCTTTTGCAATATCCATGTCTGATTTTGACATAACCATGTCAACATTTGATAGTAATGATGTGAAGAATGGCCAGTTTTTGTACATTTTACGTAATTTTCCAATATTCTCTTTATCTTTATTAATGAAATTTGAGAACGCTGTTCCTACTCCATACCAACCTGGAAGCATGATTCTACTTTGCGACCATGAGAATACCCAAGGAATGGCTCTTAAACCACCGATATCCGTAATTTTTTTACGTGATGCTGGACGCGATCCAATATTTAAACTTGAGATCTCTTTAATCGGTGTTGCTTCGAAGAAATAATTGTAGAAGTTTGGATTTTCAAACACTAACTCTCGGTATTTATTATAACTATCATCAACAATTTCATCCATAATGATTTGAATTTCTGGAATATCTCTTATGTCAGTATTCACTTTATCAGCATTCATTCTTTGAATTACAGCAGAGAATAGTGCTTCTAGATTATAATAAGCTGCATCACTATTTCCATATTTAGCTGCAATAATTTCACCTTGCTCAGTAAGGCGGATTCTATCTTGAACACTTCCTAAAGGTTGTGAAATAATCGCATCATAACTTGGTCCTCCACCTCGACCTACAGTACCACCTCGACCGTGGAAGAATGTAACTTTGATATTGTGTTTCTCACCAAGTGATGAAAGTTCTTGTTGAGCTTTGTATAATGACCATCCAGATGATAAATATCCACCATCTTTATTACTATCTGAGTATCCTAACATTATCTCTTGGTATCGACCATTGTCACTCACCCATTTTTTCACTATATCTAAGCTTAAGTATTTATCCATAACTTCATATGAATTTTCTAAGTCTTCAATAGTTTCAAATAATGGTACGAGTTGTAACCTAGCAAAATCGCTACCTACTAATCCAACTTCTTTTAGCATTATTGCTAGCTCTAATAAATCTGATACACTAGTTGTATGAGATATAATGTTTTGTTTAATAACATTGTCTCCAAGTTTATCTTTTAATTTTCTAGCTGTTCTAAAGATAGCAAGCTCTTTTTTTAATTCTTCTGATTGTTTATCTACATCATTAATACTTAGAGGACGTGGATCTTCTTCTAATTGTTTTAATAACAATTTACATTTTTCATCTTCACTTAGAGAACTATAATCTTTTTCAATATTTGCACTTCTTAGTAATTCTGCTACAGAAGCTTCATATACACTTGAATCTTGACGCATATCTATACTTGCTAAGTAGAATCCAAAGATTTTCACAACATTAAGTAATTCCTCAAATTCTCCAGTGATTAATATTTCACCTTTATTTTCTAATAAAGATGTTTTTATTACTTCTAAATCTCTAATAAATTCTAATGATGTTAAGTATTTTTCTCCTATTTCCTTGTCATTAAGTAAGAATTCTTTAGTATTTTCAAGTTTTTCTTTAATATAAAATATTGCTCTTCTATATGGTTCTTTTTCTCTATATACTGATGAATCATTAGAACGGTTAGCTAATTCTTCTAATTCTTTGCTTTCTTGAATATATTGAGTCGACATTGAGAAAGTTCTGTATAGACTTTCTAGTTTATCTAAATAGTAATTTGAAATAAGTTCACACTGCTTCATAGCTGATAAATTAAGTGTTTCAGCAGTTACAAAAGGATTTCCATCACGGTCTCCTCCAATCCACATTCCCATAGTTATTGGAGTTTCATTTTTTAAATCTATATTATATTCTTCTAATAACAACTTATACTCAGTCATTAATTTCCCAATAGCTTTTATGAAAGATAGATTATAGTATTCTAGCACATTAGTAATCTCATTTGCTACTTTTAGTTTTTTCTCACGAATAATATCACTTTGAATTAATATTTCAATATGTTTTTGAATTGAATTTTTCCATTTTCTTTCGTTGATTAGGCCATTTTTTACATCTCTATGTTTTCTCAATAATGAGTGTAATTTCTCAGTTAAATCAAGAATCGTCTTACGTTGAACCTGTGTAGGGTGCGCTGTTAACACAGGTACAACATTAATGTTGTCTAAAGTATTTTCATCTTTAATATTTTTAATTGAATCAGATAACTTACCTATATAAGACTCACCTGAATTATTTTTATAGTTTACCTCGTAAGCTAAGTCAACATCTTCGGCAATATTTATTAAAAGAGGTAACACTGAAAAGAAATTTGCAACAATTTCCATTTCCTCTTGTGTTAAATCTTTAATAATAAGATTTAATTTTTCATAATTTTTCTGATCTGCTAATGATTTCAATTCTACTATCTTTTGAAAAGTTTCTTCTGAAATTAATTTTTGAGTTGCTTTCAATAACATTTCAGTAAGAATCTTAATCTCCTCTTGGATAATATTTTCATTTACATTGCTTTCTAGTCTTGTTTTTTGCATCTAGTTACTCCTTGATAAGATTTTTACTAATAAAGTTTATTTTATCAGTTTTAACTACATACTCCATTATAAAACTTTTTTAGAAATAACACAATGAATTTTGACCATTTTTTTCATTTTCTCATGTATTTTACTAACTTTTTTTGTTTTTTTAATTTTATTGTTCTTATTTTGTTTTATCAAATAATGTTTTATATTATCTCTAAAAATTCTAATAATATTCTAATATTCACATGATTTATCATTCTAACAACTAAAAGATTAAATCAGTAGTTGTTAATTTCTATACATAAAAAATCGAGGAATTTGAAAGTAAAATTTTATCAATCTTAGTCTCAATAATTTCCTCGATTTATATTTTATTATTCTTCTTCGTAAATTTCTTCTTTCGCTGCTAATGTAACAGTTGCTACTTTTTGGTCATCAACAAGATTAATTACTTTAACACCTGTCGCTGTTCTTCCAAGTGTGCTAATTGTTGAAACATCTATTCTAATAATAATTCCTTGGTCAGTCATAATCATTAAATCTTCATTTCCTGCGATTGATTTAACCGCTACAATCTTACCTGTTTTCTTAGTAACTTTAGCAACTTTAACACCTTTTCCTCCACGGTTAATCACATTGAATTCCGTAGATTTAGAAATTTTACCAATACCATTTTCTGTTACTGTTAAAATTTTCTTAGATTCATCAACAACTTCCATTCCTACTACATAGTCATCTGGAGACAGTGTAATACCTTTAACACCACGACTTACACGTCCCATTGTACGAACTTTTTCAGCATTAATTCTAATCGCTTGTCCATTTGCTGTAACAATCATAATATCTTGATCATCAGTAATTCTTTGAACATCAATTAGTGAGTCATCTTCATCAAGTTTAAGAGCAATCTTACCTTTCTTAAGAATACTTGCGTAATCTCCTAATTTAGATTTCTTAATGATACCATATTTAGTTGAGAAGATTAAGCTTGTTCCCTCTTCTTGAAGATCAGAAATTGCAATAATAGAATTTACTTTCTCTTCTTTTTCAATTTCTAATAAGTTAATGATAGGTATTCCTTTAGATTGTCTACTCATTTGGTTAATTTCATAACCTTTAAGAGTATAAACCTTACCTTTATCTGTAAAGAATAAGATATGATCATGAGTTGAACAACTTAGCATATAAGCTACATTGTCCTCATCGTTTGTAGTCATACCATTTACTCCACGTCCACCACGGCCTTGAGACTTATAAGTACTTGCAGCAAGACGTTTAATGTATTGGTTATGAGATAAAGTAATAATAATTTGTTCTTTTTCGATTAAATCTTCATTTTCGATTTGATCTACTTGTCCTTCAATTATTACACTACGACGTTTGTCTCCGAATTTTTCTTTAACTTCTAATAACTCGTCTTTAACTATTTGAATTACACGTTCCGGTTTAGCTAGAATATCTTCTAAGTCAGCGATAAGTTCCATAAGTTTACTGTATTCTTCCTCAATCTTATCTCGTTCTAAACCTGTAAGTCTTTGAAGACGCATGTCTAGGATAGCTTGTGCTTGAATCTCAGTTAAACCGAATTGATCTATTAATCCAGCTTTTGCTTCCTCAGCAGTTTGAGATCCACGAATTAAGCTAATAATTCTATCAATATTATCTAAGGCAATTCGTAATCCTTCTAATATGTGGGCACGAGCTTGCGCTTTTTTAAGATCGAATTTAGTTCTTCTAACTACTACTTCTTTTTGGTGCTCAAGGTAGTAATAAAGTACTTCTTTAAGATTTAATAACTTAGGTACTCCATTTACAAGAGCAATCATGTTAACTCCAAATGAGCTTTGTAATGGTGTTAATTTGTATAAATTGTTTAAAATTACGTTACTGTTAACATCACGACGTAATTCAATTACAATTCTAATACCTTTTAAGTTACTTTCATCACGAAGGTCAGTAACTCCTTCAATTTTTTTATCACGAGCTAATTCAGCAATTTTTTCTACTAATTTAGCTTTGTTTACTTGGTAAGGAATTTCTGTAATAATAATTCTTTCTTTACCATTTTTCATTTGTTCAATTTCAGTTTTACCACGCATTATTACAGAACCACGTCCTGTTGTGTAAGCTTTAACTATTCCACTACGACCTAGTAAAAATGATCCTGTCGGGAAATCTGGTCCTTTTATCTTAGACATAAGTTCAGCAATAGTTATTTCAGAGTTATCTGCTAATGCGATTACTCCATCGATAACTTCCCCTAAGTTGTGTGGCGGAATATTAGTCGCCATACCAACTGCAATACCACTACTTCCGTTGACTAGTAAGTTAGGTATTCTTGCTGGTAATACTTTTGGTTCTTGTTTAGTACCATCATAGTTATCTTGCATATCAACTGTATCTTTGTTAATATCACGAAGTAACTCAGAAGCAATTTTGCTCATTCTTGCTTCCGTATAACGCATCGCAGCAGCTCCATCTCCATCAATAGAACCAAAATTTCCTTGTCCATCTACTAAAGGATATCTACTGTTGAAATCTTGCGCTAAACGTACAATTGTACCGTATGTTGCAGAGTCACCATGTGGGTGATACTTCGCCATTACTTCCCCTACAACGAAGGCACTTTTTTTGTAAGGTTTATCATATGTTAACCCTAAGTCATTAAAAGCATAAAGTATTCTTCTATGAACTGGTTTTAACCCGTCACGTACATCTGGTAAGGCACGTGATACAATAACACTCATTGAATAATCTAAAAATGAATTTTCAATTTCAGTCGTTATGTTTCTTAAGGTAATATTATTTTTATTATCTTCCATGTTCTATCCTTTCTTTCTAAATGTCTAAGTTTATAACATTTAGAGCATTATCTTCGATGAATTTACGTCTTGGTTCTACTTTTTCACCCATCAATGTATCAAATGCTGCATCCGCTCTTTGAGCATCATCAATACTTACTTGATACATTAAACGATGTTCTGGATCCATTGTAGTATCCCATAATTCCTCCGCATTCATCTCTCCAAGACCTTTGTATCGTTGAACAGTGTACTTTTTATCTCCAGCATGTTCTTCAATATTTTGTTTAAGTTCTTCTTCTGTATGGCAGTAGAATTCTTTTTTACCTACTTTTAGACCGTATAGAGGTGGTCTAGCGATATATACATATCCTGCGTCGATAAGTTCTCTCATATATCTGAAGAAGAATGTTAATAATAATGTTCTAATGTGACTTCCATCGACGTCGGCATCGGTCATGATAACAATTTTATGATAACGAAGTTTATCAATATTTAATGTTTCCCCTATTCCCATACCAATAGCTGTAATTAATGAACGTACTTCGTCATTAGATAATACTTTATCAATTCTTACTTTTTCTACGTTCAGAATTTTACCTTTTAATGGTAAAATAGCTTGGAATTTACTATTACGTCCAAGTTTTGCACTTCCTCCCGCAGAATCCCCTTCGACTAGGAACAGTTCACATTCAGCTGCATCCTTACTTGAACAGTCAGCTAGTTTCCCTGGAAGGTTTGTAAATTCTAATGCATTTTTACGACGTGTAGATTCACGAGCTTTCTTAGCTGCAATTCTTGCACGTGATGCTTGAAGTCCTTTTTCAACTATTATTTTTGCTATTTTTGGATTTTCTAATAAGAATCTATCTAGTTCTTCAGAGAATAACTTATTAGTAATTGTACTCATCTCTGAGTTTCCTAATTTAGTTTTTGTTTGCCCTTCAAATTGTGGATTTGGGTGTTTAATTGAGATAATCGCAACAAGTCCTTCACGAACATCATCACCAGTTAGTGACTCTTTGTCTTTTATAAGTTTATTTTTCTTTCCGTAAGAATTAATAATTCTCGTAAGAGCTGTTTTAAATCCACTTTCGTGAGTTCCACCCTCATGTGTATTAATGTTATTAGCATAACTTAATACATTATTAGAGTATCCTGTGTTATATTGCATTGAGATTTCAACTTCTTTCCCATCCATCTCACCATGCACATAAATAGCTTCGTGTAAAGCATCTTTATTTTCATTTAACATTTCTACGTATTCTAATAATCCACCTTCATAATAGAAAGTCTCTTCTTTTTCTTGTCCTTCTCTTTCATCTTTAAGTATAATTGTTATACCTTTATTTAAGAAAGCAAGTTCTCTAATACGTGTTCTTAAAATATCGTATTCATATACTGTTGTTTCTTGGAAAATTTCTGGATCTGCCTTAAAACGAATAGTCGTTCCAGTTCTATCAGTATTTCCTACCACTGTAATTCCTTGAACTACATCTCCTCGTTCAAACTTCATTGTATAGATTTTCCCATCACGATAAACTGAAGCTTCTAGATTCGTAGATAAAGCATTTACTACGCTGGCACCTACCCCGTGAAGACCACCCGATACTTTATATCCGCCTCCACCGAATTTACCTCCGGCATGAAGTACTGTAAGAATTACTTCAAGTGCTGGTTTTCCAGTTTGTTCTTGAATATCTACTGGAATACCACGTCCATTATCTTCTACTCTTATCCAATTTCCTTTTTCAATTGCAACTGTTATTGTGTCACAATATCCGGCTAAGGCTTCATCTATAGAGTTATCTACAATTTCCCAAACAAGGTGGTGTAGACCTTTACTAGATGTAGAACCGATATACATACCTGGTCTTACCCTAACGGCTTCAAGTCCTTCAAGAACCTGAATCTGATCGGCATTATATTCTTGTATTTGTTTTTTTTCTACCATGATTTTTCCTTTCATTTTAGTAAATTTATAAAATAAATTTTCTAGATTAATTCACTAATATTTCCATTTTCTATTTTGAAAACTTTAGCTTTTTTTAATAAATCTTCTTTAATATCTGATATCGAAGGTGTTGTAATGAATGTTTGTACATTTTCATTAATTGCATCTAATAATTTTAGTTGTCTATTCTTATCAAGTTCACTAAGAACATCATCTAAAAGTAAGACTGGATATGTACCCGTTTTTGATTTAAGATAATTTATCTCAGCTAATTTAAGTGATAATACAATGCTTCGTTGTTGTCCTTGTGATGCATACATTTTTGCATCAAGATCATTTATATAAAATCCAAGGTCATCTTGATGCGGTCCTATTTTAGTACTTCCACGCATTATATCATCAAAGGATTTTTTCATCATAACTTTAGTTAAATTCTCTTCAGTAAATCCTTCCTCCGTTACATCAGCTATATTAAGGGATTCTAGAACTGAACTTTTATATTTAATCGTTAATGATTCTTGGCCATTAGATATATTCATCATATTTTTATAGGTCAATTTTGAAATATCTTGAACAAACGATACTCTTTCTTTTGTTATATATATAGCGACTTTAGCTAATTGAAAAGTAAGGGTCTCTAAATATGCAAGAGATATCTCATCCTTTGGATTTTTTCTCATATCTTTTAAATAAGAATTTCTCTGTTTTAATAAATGTTGATACATTAGATAATACTTATGATAAATACGTGAGAACTGATAAAATTCTCTATTTATAAACTCTCTTCTAAGTGAAGGGGATCCTTTTACTAATTGTAAATCTTCTGGTGAAAATAATACAACGTTAAGCTCTCCTACAAAATCAGTTAGTTTATTTTTTTTTACTCCTGCAATTTTAGCACTTTTACCTTTATTACTTATACCTAACATAATATCGAGATTCTTATTATTTTTATTAACTACACATGACATTGCAGTGGCAGTTTCACCAAACATTATGCATTCACTATCGCTTTTTGTTCGATAACTGCGTCCAAGCGCTAAGCAAAAAATAGATTCTATAATATTAGTTTTTCCATTCGCATTGTTTCCTACTAAAACATTAAGCGAGGGATGTACATCTATATTCATTGATAAATAATTTCGAAAGTACAGTAATTTTAAACTCTTAATTCTCATTAATAATTATGAATTCATTTCCTTCTAATTTAATAATATCGTTTGAATATAATTTTTTCCCTCGTCTATTTTCTAATTCTCCGTTCAACTCAACTTCTACATCTTGTAAAAAGTACTTAGCCTCTCCTCCAGAACCTATGAAACCTTCTAACTTTAAAAATTGTGCTAACGTGATATATTCACTATTAATAAAAACTTCTTTCATTTTACACCTCCTAAGTATTTAAAAATGAAACTATATGTATATAAATATATTTTATATATTTTAATTATACCAAATTTCTATGTTTTTTTCAACATTACTCCTATTATTTTATTATTATGTAATTCAAAAATAACTATATATATCAACTATTTTAAAAGATTACAAACGATTGTAGTTCACATAAAAAACACCATGATAATTAATAAATTTAAAATACAATTTTTTTAATGTCATTATAAAAAAAATAGTATTTTAATACAGAAATTTATTTTTTAAAATGAATATATTGAAATCGTTTTTCTTTTATATTTATTACCTATATTGTATAATAAAGGTGAAAAGTATATTAAATTTCTGAAATAAAGGAGGGTATTTTATGTACAGCATTGAGAAATTAGAAAAAATACTAAATGAAAAAGTGTATTCTATCGAAGAAACAAGCTATGGAGTTACTAATAATAATTTTATAGTTACTACTGATAAAAATAAATACTTCTACAGAACTTCTAAAGATTCAACAAAAATAGTTAATAAAGATAATGAAAAAGAAGCTCTTAAACTACTATCAAATGAACCGTACTTTCTAAAACCAGTTTATATTAATAATGATAATTTAATTACTGTGTTTCAGCCAAATCCTAAAACATTCATTTCACAAAGAAGTTTGTCAAATATTGTAAGAATAGGAAAACTTTTAAAAGAGTTTCATTCAAAAAAATTTCAAGCAGAAAATACTTTTAATCCTATTGATCAATTTAATAGTTACTATAATCAAATCGATGAATTGCCCTATGGATTAGATGATTATATGTATATAATAGATGAATTTAAAAAACTATACAAGGCTGATAGACTATGCCATAATGATTTAGTTGAAGGTAATTTCCTCTTCACTAAAGATGCATTATATTTAATAGATTTTGAATATGCTGGATATAATGATTACTACTTTGATATTGCGAGCTTCATCTCAGAAAATGACTTAAACTATGAGGAAACAATAACCTTCTTAAAAGCATATTTTACTGATGAAGAATGTAATTATGATAAATTAAAAGTCTTCTTGAATTTTTGTGATTTACTTTGGTATACATGGGCTACACTGTTATATGAAAAAAGAAATGAAGAAATATATAATGAAATAGCTAAAGAGAAGCTTCATAGATTAAAGAATCCAAGAAAAATAGTCTATTAACTAATAAGTTTGATAAAAACTCAAGATAAGAATTGAATTCCTATCTTGAGTAAAATTTTATATCTTGAATATATTAAAAAAAAGGTTACTTACAAAATTATGCAAGTAACCTTTTTATCAACTTTTATTATTTAGCTAAAGCTGCTTTAGCTTGTTCACAAATGCTTGTGAATCCAGCTGCGTCGTGGATAGCGATTTCTGATAACATTTTTCTGTTAATATCGATTCCAGCAACTTTAAGTCCATTCATTAGACGGCTGTAAGATAATCCGTTTAATCTTGCAGCTGCATTAATACGAACGATCCATAATCTTCTGAAGTTACGTTTTGTTTGACGACGGTCTCTGAAAGCATACATTCCTGATTTCATTACTTGTTGCTTAGCAACTTTGAATAATGTATGTTTTGAACCAAAATATCCTTTAGCTAGTTTTAAAACTTTTTTACGGCGACGACGAGTCACAGTTCCACCTTTAACACGTGGCATATCTAATTCCTCCTTATGTATAACTTAAATAAGTATTTACGCTATAATTAATCTTCTTTAATATTATTTAACTAATAAAGTTCTAATACGTTTGTAATCACCACGAGATACTAATGAAGCTTTACGTAAGTGACGTTTTTGTTTAGTAGTTTTTCTTGAAAACCAGTGAGAAGTATAAGCACGGCTACGTTTTAATTTACCGCTAGCTGTTTTTTTCACACGTTTTGCTAAACCACGGTGAGATTTCATTTTTGGCATTATCAAATTCCTCCTATATTAAACCTTTATTTCTCTTTTTTTGGTGCTAGAACTAAGAACATACTGCGACCTTCCATTTTAGGTTTTTGTTCGACAGTAGCTATATCGCTAGCCTCGTTAGAAAAGTTTTCTAAAACTTTCTGTCCAATTTCTTTGTGGGTGATTGCTCTCCCTTTAAAACGAATAGAAACTTTAACTTTGTCTTCTTTTGCTAAGAATTTTCGTGCATTTTTCAACTTAGTTTCAAAATCGTGCTTTTCAATTGTTGGAGATAATCTTATCTCTTTTGTTGTTACGATTTTTTGTTTCTTACGTGCTTCTTTTTCTTTCTTCTGTTGTTCAAATTTGAACTTACCGTAGTTCATAATTTTAGCAACTGGTGTTTTAGCATTTGGAGCTACTAGAACAACATCTAGGTTCATACGCTCTGCAATTTGCATCGCTTCTACCTTAGTTTTAACTCCTAATTGTTCTCCATTTTGGCTAATTAAAAGAAACTCTTTCGCTTTAATACCTTCATTTACTTGTGCAGTATCTTTACTAATGATCAGCACCTCCTATTTATAAATTCATTAAATACTAAAAGCATTAAAAAAAACTGAGTGTAAAACACCCAGCATAAAATTCTACATTTCATCTACATTAACCTGTACAATCAAAATTGGCAGGTGAGAAACGGGTGCTTCTACTTTTGTATTCAACATTATTTATTTTACATATTTTTTCTAGATTTGTCAATAGGAATATAATATTTTTTTTATATTCCTATTAACTTTTATCTATTTCTTATTAAATAGAACCTAATTCTTCGTGTAATTCTTCTTCAATTGGTCTACCTAATTCATTATTAACTTCAGTTTCTAATACTTTTTCTGCTTTAATATCAACATCATTATATCTTGGCATTCCTGTTCCGGCTGGAATTAGCTTACCAATAATAACGTTCTCTTTAAGTCCCATAAGTTTATCAACTTTTCCTTTAACAGCTGCGTCTGTAAGAACACGAGTTGTTTCTTGGAATGAGGCTGCAGATAAGAAACTTTCTGTTTCTAATGAAGCTTTAGTGATACCTAGGATTACAGGTTTAGCTGTAGCCATGTTACCTCTTGCTTCAAGAATTTTTTTGTTTTCATCTGTAAATTTGTGAATATCTACTAATGAACCTGGAAGTAAATCAGTATCTCCAGCGTTGATTACACGTACTTTTCTTAACATTTGACGTACCATAACCTCAACGTGTTTATCACTGATTTCTACCCCTTGCATACGATAAACTTTTTGTACTTCAGTTAATAGGTAACTTTGTACTGCTTCTAGACCTGCAATTGATAGCAATTCTTTTGGTTCAATAGAACCTTCTGTTAAAGCTTGACCACGTTTAACTTTGTCATCTTCTTTAACTAACATACGGCTTGCACCATAGTCTTGATATTCTCTTTCTTCACCGATTTCACTTAATACGTAAATTCTACGTACGTGGTTATTATCGATTTCTACTTTTGTAACTGTTCCATCAACTTCTGAGATTAATGCCTTACCTTTAGGATTACGTGCTTCAAATAACTCTTGAATACGAGGTAAACCTTGTGTGATATCGGCACCGGCAACCCCACCTGTGTGGAACGTACGCATTGTAAGCTGTGTACCAGGTTCTCCGATAGATTGAGCGGCAATTGTACCAACTGCTTCCCCAACTTCTACTTTTTCACCTGTCGCTAAGTTTTTACCGTAACATTTCTCACAAACACCGTGACGTGAGTTACATGTAAATGCTGATCTAATAACAACACTTTCGATTCCAGCTGCTTCAATTTCTTTAGCTGTATCTAATGTAATTAATTGACCATCTTCAACGATAACTTTTCCAGTCTCTGGGTGAACAACAGTTTCTTTACTGTATCTACCTTCAAGACGTTCTTGTAAGCTTTCGATTTCATCTGTTCCATTTTTAAGTGCTGCAACTCTTAATCCACGAGATGTACCACAGTCGTTTTCACGAACGATAACATCTTGTGCAACGTCTACAAGACGACGAGTTAGGTAACCTGAATCGGCTGTTTTAAGGGCTGTATCGGCAAGACCTTTACGCGCACCGTGAGAAGAGATGAAGAACTCTAATACTGTTAATCCTTCTTTAAATGATGAACGTACAGGCATCTCCATGATACGTCCTGATGGAGAAGCCATCAGACCACGCATACCGGCTAACTGTGTAAAGTTTGACGCGTTACCACGGGCTCCAGAGTCACTCATCATGTAAATTGGGTTAGTAGCTGGAAGAGAGTCCATAAGTTGATCTTGGATAATATCTTTTGCTTTAGCCCATTGAGCAATAACATTTTGATATCTTTCTTCTTCTGTTAATAGACCACGTCTATATAATGTTGTGATTTTATCAACATTAGCTTGTGAGTCTGCTAAGATTTCATATTTGTTAGGAAGGACGAATACGTCACTTACCCCTACTGTAATACCAGCTCTTGAAGAATATTTGAATCCTAAGTCTTTCATTCTGTCTAACATCATTGAAGTTTCAGTAATGTGGAATCTATTGAAGATTTCAGAAATGATTTTTGATAAGAATCCTTTTTTAAATGGTGTTGCTGGTTCTTTTTCAGCTATATAAGCTTTTAATCCACCTTCTGTTAAGTCAGATGGTGCTACGAAATATTTATCAGGAGTCGCTGTTTCTAAGTTTTCCTTAGTAGGTTCATTTAAGAATGGGAATCCTTCTGGTAATATATCGTTGAAAATTACTTTACCAATTGTAGTAACAAGTAATTTTTTGTTTTGTTCTTCTGTAAACGTTGGGTTTTCAAAAGATTTAGCTGCGATACCTACACGAGTGTGAAGGTGAATATATCCATTTTGGTATGCAATTCTTGCTTCATCAGCATCTTTGAAAATCATACCTTCCCCTACTGCTCCAGGTCTTTCTAGTGTTAGGTAGTAGTTACCTAATACCATATCCTGAGATGGTGTAACTACTGGTTTACCATCTTTAGGGTTAAGGATGTTTTGAGCAGCTAACATTAGCATACGTGCTTCTGCTTGAGCTTCTTTTGATAAAGGAACGTGTACGGCCATTTGGTCACCATCAAAGTCGGCGTTAAACGCTGTTGTTACAAGAGGGTGAAGACGAATAGCACGTCCTTCAACTAAGATTGGTTCGAATGCTTGGATACCAAGTCTGTGAAGAGTCGGGGCACGGTTAAGTAATACTGGGTGCTCACGAATAATATCTTCTAAGATATCCCAAACATGATCTTCCATTCTTTCGATTTGATTTTTAGCATTTTTAATGTTATTAGCTAATTCACGTTTAACTAATTCACGCATAACAAATGGTTTGAATAATTCAAGAGCCATTTCTTTAGGTAATCCACATTGGTACATTTTTAAGTTTGGACCAACTACGATTACTGAACGTCCAGAATAGTCAACACGTTTACCTAATAAGTTTTGACGGAAACGACCGTGTTTACCTTTTAACATATTAGATAATGATTTTAATGTTCTATTACCAGGACCTGTTACTGGACGACCACGACGTCCGTTATCGATTAATGCATCAACTGCTTCTTGTAACATACGTTTTTCATTTTGTACGATTAGCCCTGGTGCTTTAAGTTCGATAAGTTTTTTCAGACGGTTGTTACGGTTAATTACACGTCTGTATAAATCGTTTAAGTCACTTGTTGCAAAACGTCCACCATCTAATTGAACCATTGGTCTTAATTCTGGTGGAATAACTGGTAACACAGTCATAATCATCCATTCTGGTTTATTTCCAGAGTGTTTAAACGCTTCGAATACTTCAACACGTTTAATAATTTTTACAACTTTTTGACCCGATTTATAATTACTTTCACTTAATTCTTTAAGTTCATTTTTAAGGTCTTTAAGTTCTTTTTCAATATCTAACTCAGCTAAAAGGTCACGAATAGCTTCAGCTCCCATTTTAGCTACGAAAGAGTTTGCTCCAAATGTACTACGTGCTTCACGTACTTCACGTTCAGAAACGATTTGTTTTTTCATGAAGTCAGTTTCACCTGGATCGATAACAATGTAAGAAGCAAAGTAAATTACTTCTTCTAATTGTCTTGGACTAAGGTCAAGTAGAAGACCCATTCTACTTGGAATACCTTTGAAATACCAAATGTGGCTGACTGGGGCAGCTAATTCTAAGTGCCCCATTCTTTCACGACGAACTTTGGCTAAAGTTACGTCAACTCCACATTTATCACATTTTATATTTTTATATCTTACTCGTTTGTACTTTCCACAAGCACATTCCCAGTCTTTAGTTGGACCAAAGATTCTTTCACAGAATAGTCCATCATTTTCTGGTTTTAAAGTTCTATAGTTAATAGTTTCAGGTTTTTTAACCTCTCCATAAGACCAACTTCTGATTTTTTCAGGAGAAGCTAAACTAATTTTCATATATGCAAAATTATTTACGTCTATCAAGGAGCATACCTCCTTTATTTTTTTGTATAAATGCCTTGAATAGTTCTTTGTGATTGATTGTCAAATTTTTATTATTCTTCATCTGTATCGTCTTCTACATCTTCATACTCATCAGTATCTGACATTAAAAGACTTGCCAAAGCTTGATATCCTGAAGTTTCTTCTTCAGCATCTTCTTCTACATCTTCGTATTCATCAGTATCAGATAGAAGTAAGTTTGCTAAACTTTGATATCCTTCTTCAGCACTTTCTTCAGAAGCTTCTTTTGTTTCTTTAGCTTCTTCTGATTTTTCTTCGTTGTGATCATGGTTATGTGATTCGTGGAAGTCAATTGTATCTCCTAAATCGATATCACCCATATCTACTTCGTTATCTTCATTATCCATTACTCTAAAGTCCATACCTAAGGCTTGAAGTTCTTTCATAAGCACTCGGAATGATTCAGGAACACCTGGACGTGGAATGTTTTCACCTTTAACGATTGCTTCATAAGTTTTAACACGACCGTTAGTATCATCTGATTTGTATGTTAAGATTTCTTGAAGAGTATATGCAGCACCATAAGCTTCAAGTGCCCATACCTCCATCTCACCAAATCTTTGTCCACCAAATTGAGCTTTACCTCCAAGTGGTTGTTGAGTTACTAATGAGTATGGTCCAATTGAACGTGCATGAAGTTTATCATCAACCATGTGGGCAAGTTTAATCATGTACATTACCCCTACAGATACACGGCTGTCGAATGGTTCACCTGTACGTCCATCATAAAGAACAGTCTTAGCGTCTTTAGCCATTCCAGCCTCAGCAACCGTTGACCAAACATCTTCATCAGTAGCTCCATCGAATACTGGTGTAGCAACGTGGATTCCTAATTGTTTAGCAGCCATACCTAAGTGTAGCTCTAATACTTGTCCAATGTTCATACGAGATGGAACCCCAAGTGGGTTTAACATTACGTCAACTGGTGTACCATCTGGTAGGTAAGGCATATCTTCTTCTGGTAAGATATTTGAGATAACCCCTTTGTTACCGTGACGACCGGCCATTTTATCCCCTACACGGATTTTACGTTTTTGTACAATGAATACACGTACAAGTTCATTTACACCGTTAGGTAATTCTGCACCATCTTCACGTTTAAAGATTTTAACATCAGCAACTACTCCATCTGCCCCGTGAGGTACACGTAATGAAGTATCACGTACTTCTTTAGATTTAGCTCCAAAGATAGCATATAATAATTTTTCTTCTGGAGTTTGTTCAGTTAATCCTTTCGGTGTAACTTTACCTACTAAGATATCTCCATCTTTAACTTCAGCACCGATTCTGATAATTCCTCGTGCATCTAAGTTTCTAAGTGCATTTTCACCTACGTTAGGAATTTCACGAGTAATTTCTTCAGGTCCTAATTTAGTATCACGAGCATCAGTTTCGTATTCTTCTACGTGGATAGAAGTATAAACGTCATCTTTTACAAGACGCTCACTCATTATAACAGCATCCTCATAGTTATAACCATCCCAGTTAACGAATGCTACTACAAGGTTTTTACCTAAAGCTAATTCTCCTTTATCCATTGATGGACCATCCGCAAGGATATCTTTAGGTTCTACTCTATCTCCAACTTTAACAATTGGTTTTTGGTTATAAGCTGTAGAGTGGTTAGAACGTACGAATTTGTGAATTACGTATGTATCTAAGTCACCTTTAATCTCTTTACCTTCAAGTGTTTCAATGCGACGTACTTTAATTTTCGCTCCATCTACGTATTCTACGATACCAGGATATTTAGCAATAACAGCCGCTCCTGAGTCACGTGCTGCAAGGTGCTCCATACCTGTACCAACAAATGGTGCTTCCGTAATCATTAGAGGTACTGCTTGACGTTGCATGTTCGCTCCCATAAGTGCACGGTTAGAGTCGTCATTCTCTAAGAACGGAATACATGCAGTGGCTGCAGATACTACCTGTTTAGGCGATACGTCCATGAAGTTCATCATTTCACGAGGTTTAACTGTGTTATCCCCTCTAAAACGACATACTACTTCTTCATCAACGAAGTAACCTTTTTCATCAACATTCGCAGTTGATTGTGCTACTACGTATTTATCTTCTTGATCAGCAGTTAAGTATTGTACATTTTCAGTTACGTATGGACGCCCTTCTGCATCAAATTCAACTTTTCTATATGGAGTCATAATGAATCCAAACTCATTTATTCGTGCAAATGATGAAAGTGAGTTGATAAGACCTATGTTTGGTCCCTCTGGTGTTTCAATCGGACACATACGACCATAGTGTGAATAGTGAACGTCACGAACTTCCATTCCTGCACGTTCCCTTGTTAAACCACCAGGTCCAAGTGCAGATAAACGACGTTTGTGAGTAAGCTCACTTAGTGGGTTTACTTGGTCCATGAATTGTGAAAGTTGAGAACTTCCGAAGAACTCTTTAATAATTGCTGTAACTGGTCTTACGTTAATAAGTTGTTGTGGAGTGATTTCATTAGTATCTTGAATACTCATACGTTCACGCACAACACGCTCCATACGAGAAATACCTACACGAATTTGGTTTTGTAATAATTCACCAATACAACGTAGACGACGGTTACCAAGGTGGTCAATATCATCTACACGACCGATTAATTCAAATTCAAATCCATCGTTATTTCTACGGTTTCTAATTAATAATAGGTAGTAGTTAATACTTGCTACGATATCAGCAATTGTTAATGTAAGAACATCTTTATTAGGTGCTCCATTACCAATTACATGTAATACTTGATCATCAGTTAATTCATCAATATCGAAGTCATTACCTACTTTTACTTGGTTTACAACTTTGAATAATTGTAATTTTAAGCTATCACTTCCATCAAGACTTTCATTCATATCGAATTCAACTACGTTAGCTGTAGTACCTAATTCTTCATAAATTCCATCAATGATTTCACGTGTTAACTTAGTACCTTTTTCTACTAAGATTTCTCCTGTTTCTGTGTCAACGATTGGCTCAACTAGAATTTGATTTTCTAGACGTTCTCCAACGTGAAGTTTGTTGTTTAATTTGTAACGTCCTACTTTAGCTAAATCATATCTTCTTGGATCGAAGAATCTACCATGTAAAGTAGCTTTAGCAGTCTCTACGTTAGCCGGCTCACCAGGACGTAATTTATCATAAATTACTTTTAACGCAGTTCCTGTGTCTAAGTTTTCATCTTTTTCTAATGTGTTTAATAGTTCTGCATCTTCACCGAATAATTTAATAATTGATTCATCAGATTCAAAACCTAACGCTCTGATAAGCGTTGTTAAAGGAATTTTTCTAGTTCTATCAATACGAGCATAAACTAATCCTTTAATATCTTTTTCAAATTCCAACCAAGCTCCTCTGTTAGGAATAACAGTTGTTTTATAGGCATTTGGAATATTTTTAACTTTAAGTTTGTCATCTTCTGTAAAATATACAGAAGGCGAACGTACTAATTGAGATACAATTACACGCTCTGCACCATTGATAATAAACGTCCCAGTTTCAGTCATCAACGGTAATTCACCCATAAATACTTCTTGTTCTTTAATTTCGTCACGTTCTTTATTGATTAAACGTACGCGCACTCTTAAAGGTGCTGAATATGTAGCATCACGTTCTTTAGATTCATCTACATCATACTTAGGTGTTCCTAATTTATAGTCGATAAATTCTAAACTCAATTTATCATTGTTACCTTCAATTGGTGATACATCTTTAAAAACATCTTTTAGACCAGTTTCTAAAAATTTATCATAAGATAAGGTTTGAATTTCAATTAAGTCCGGTAAATCAATTACCTCTGATATTCTAGCATAGCTACGTCTTTGTCTGTGCTTACCAAATTTAACTTTTTGCAACTGTGTCACCTCTCAGCTTTTCTCTTAAAAACTAAAAAGAAAATATATACATTTTCTCTTACTTACTTATATAATTTAGGCAATTCTATCCAAAAGAAAATAGAATTACTTGCAATATATCATTTTATCATAGTCATAGCAAGTTGTCAATTATTTTACGGCTTTCAGTATATAGTAGCCTTTATTTTTAGTAACTATTTCTACTCTAGAAAAAGTCTCTTCTAATAATTTTTTACAACTAGCCATTCCTTGTTTTTTTTGTATAACCACCCAAAGCTCCCCCTGAGCATTTAGATGTTCATAACTATCTGTCATTATTTTATGTACGATTTTTTTCCCAGCTCTTATCGGTGGGTTTGTTAATACTATATCAAAGTTTCCTTCGATATTATCAAAGGAACTACTTTCTAGTACTTCTACTTCATTATTTATGTTATTAAGTTCAATATTTTTTTTTGATAGTTCTAAAACCCTATTATTTACATCTACCATAGTAAACTTAAACGTCGGATATTTTTTTGCTAAAAATATAGATATAACTCCATAGCCACATCCAATATCAGCAACTTTAGCATCTTCCTTTTCAGTATTAAAACTTTCTAACATCGTTTTAGTTCCAAAGTCAACATTTTCTTTTGAAAATACCCCGTTATCTGTATAGAACTTCAAATTCTCATTTGCTATTGTTGAGTTGATAATTTTTCCACGACTTTCTGTCGTCGGATTATTTGTATAATAATGTTCCATAATAAAGACACCTCTTAAAATGAAAGAAAATAGTATATCCCACAGTTAGACACTTGAGATATACTATTTTTGTTATTATCATCGTATCAAATATTCTCAAATAGAATATTATTGTTTATTTACATCTATCTTTTTATCTACTTAGATTAGAAATTATTTAACTTCTACAGTTGCTCCAACTTCTTCTAATTTAGCTTTGATTTCTTCAGCTTCTTCTTTAGAAACTCCTTCTTTAAGTGTTGCTGGCGCACCATCAACTTTTTCTTTAGCTTCTTTTAGTCCGTCTCCAGTGATTTCACGAACAACTTTGATTACTTTAATTTTTGAGTCTCCAGCGCTAGCTAAAACTACGTCAAATTCAGTTTTTTCTTCAGCAGCTCCAGCAGCAGCTCCACCAACTACAGCTACAGGTGCAGCAGCAGTTACTCCGAATTCTTCTTCAATTGCTTTTACTAAGTCGTTTAATTCTAAAACTGACATTTCTTTGATAGCGTCTAAAATTTGTTCTTTAGTCATTATAAATTTCCTCCGATTTTTAAATTATATATTTTTAATATTGTTGTTTATTAAGCTTCTTGTTCAGCTTTTTTGTCTGCAACAGCTTTAACAGCTAAAGCAGTATTGCGCATTGGCGCTGTTAATACAGATAGTAACATTGAAAGTAATCCTTCGCGACTTGGTAATGTAGCGATAGCTTTAATTTCAGATTGATCTGCAACTTTTCCTTCTATAACACCAGCTTTTAGTTCTAAGTTTTCGTGTTCTTTAGCGAAATCGTTTAAAACTCTAGCAGGAGCTACAGCATCGTCTGTTGAGAAAGCAAAAGCATTTGGTCCAGTTAGAACTTCGTCTAATCCTTCAATTCCTGCTTGCTCCATCGCACGACGAACTAATGAGTTTTTATAAACTTTTAAAGTTAAACCTTCGTTACGCATGTTGTTACGTAATTCTGTTACTTCCGCAACGTTTAATCCACGGTAGTCAGCGATAACAACTGAAGAACTTGATTTAATTTCTTCTGCGATTTGATTTACTAACTCTTGTTTTCTCTCAATAGCTTTTGACATTGAACTTCCTCCTAAGTAGATTTATCAATTTCAGTACCATTAAAAAAACCTTCTTGCATGCGAGAACATACAAAAAGGCACATAAGTTTCTTTTCGAATTTTGTCCTCGGTAGGTTAATTAAGGATTTCTCCCCCTACTGTCTACGGTACATTTTCAACTGACTTAGTTATTTTAATATATATAATTTCATTTGTCAATAGTTTTTTTAAAATTTTCTTTTAAAAAACTATTTTAGAACATTTTTATCTTTCTTATTTATTTAATCTGTCACTACAATATTTCTCTATTGCTTTAGATGTATACTCTGCTACACCTTCACCAAATTTATCTATATTTTTTTTGAATTCTGGGTTATGAACATATCCTTTCCCTATATATGAGAAGACTTCTATACTACAATCAAAAGCATATTCGTTCATATTATTATATAAATCTTCTACCTTAGATTGTACTTCTTTTTCTGCTACATCTACATTTTCATCTTTGAATTTCGCCATCGAACGAAATACTTCATTAAATTCCTCGGTTACTATTTCTTCTCTTCCACTTTGACGCTTTTTAGATTCTTCAATTGTATCTTTACCATATTTTTCTACTGCTTGATTTTCATACTTATTTAGATCCTCTTTTTTAAATCCATTAAATTTTTCTTCTATTGTCATTGTTTTTTCTCCTTTATAATTGCTAATTGTTTTTTCTATATTATGTAAAATCACTTCAAACTTTTCTTTTTCTCTTAAAATTAATTCACGTTGTTGTTCAAGTATTTTTAAATTATCAAAATCACCTTCAAGTAATTCTTTTATATCATTTAACTTAAACTTAAGAAATCTATAGAATAATATTTTTTGTAATTTCTCTAAATTTTCCTCGGTATAATCTCTATAACCGTTATCTAACTTTTGAGGAATTAGTAAACCAATTTCATCATAATATTGTAATGTTCTTGCACTTACTCCAGTAAGTTTCACAACTTCATTTATCCTCATAATCATCCCTCTATAATTTATAATATTTCACTAGTGATATTCTTATTATATACTATGACGTTACGTGAGAGTCAATAATTTATAATAAAAAAATCGCTAGGAATTTTCCTAACGATTCTATATAAATATTATTCAAATACTTTTTTAAGATCAATCGCTTTATTTAAAGCTTCAGTAATAACAATACCGATAACCATAACGATTACTTGTGATAAAAGAAGTGATCCGTAGATAGCTGTAAATGCACCAAACTCGAATGGTACTCTAGCTGAATTATCACCACTAAAAATAGTAATTTCATATGCAATAATTGGCATACAAATAACTAGGTATAAAATAATATTAATGATGTGTCTAGCAATTCTATTTTTTACAAATTTAAAAACAAAAATACTGATTGCTAAAGCTAATCCTGTTCCTAAAGTTCCAAAGAACACATCTACTATACCAAGTGGACTAAAGATATTAGCGATTGCCACTCCTAAAGTAATTGGGAACCAATATTTTTTGCTAAACACTACTAATTGTGAAAGTGATTCACTTATACGAAATTGGATAGCACCGTATGAAAATGGCGCGATAGCTAATGTTAATACAACATAAATCGCTGCGATTAACGCTTGAATAGTTAAAACTTTAACTGTATTATTTCTCATTATATCTCCTTATCTTGTTCAAGAGAAAATAAAAAAGTACTGATTTGAGAAACCAGTACTTCAGGTTTTTTTTATAGATGGATCTCTCAAACATCTTTTATTATAATAAAGTCAGAAGACAAATAACCTTACCTATGTAAAATTAAATATCAACGTCATATATACTAACATACATTATAGTCATTAGTCAACCAAAATATAAAAAATTCTTAAAAAATAACTAATAGCAAAAAAAAGTATAAAAATACCTTGCATTTACAATTTTAATATGTTAAAATGAGGTAGTTGTATCTAACAACACTTAATTCATTGTAATTAAGAATATTAATTAATATTTCTTAGTAATAAAAATAAGGACCAGGAGGTGAATCGAATGCCAAACATTAAATCATCAGTATTAAGCGTAAGAAAAGATGCTAAAACAAACGCTGCTAACACAGCAAAAAAATCTGAAATGCGTACAGCTATTAAAAAAGCTAAAGTAGCTAAATCTGAAGGTGCTGCTAACGCTGCAGAGTTAGTAAACCTTGCTTACAAAAAAATCGATAAAGCTGCTAAAACTAATTTAATCCACAAAAACGCAGCTGCTAGATATAAATCAAACCTAGCTAAATAGTTTAAAAACTACTCAGAATTCTGAGTAGTTTTTTTATTTACTTTTTATTTTCACAGAAAAAAAGAAGAACATAGATATGTTGTCTACATCCTTCTTTAAAATCAATTCTATCTATTACAATTTTTTACTATTCTTTCAACAGCTTCTTTTATATTTTCTGGACCAGTTGCTAGATTAATTCTTATATAACTATTATATCCTTTTCCAAACCAGTGACCAAAGTCAATCGCTAGGTCACATTCATCTTGAATAAATTGTTTCGTAGTTTTCCCATTTAAAACTTTCTCAAGGTTTAAAAATACTAGATATGTTCCTTCTAATGGATAAACTTTAATTTCTGGTACTTTTTGAGCTAATGTATCATGAATTAAATTATAATTGTATAGGATTGTTGCTTTTAATCCTTCTACCCAATCTTTTCCATCTCTATAGCCGGCTTCAAGAGCTATTTGTCCTAATAAACTTGGCTCAGCTCCTAGATTTTCTTTACTAAATTTATCAAATTGTTCACGAATATTATTATCTGGGATTAAAAGTGTTGCATGCACTAATGAAGCAAGATTGAAAGTTTTTGAGCCAGAATTAGCTACTATTAAACGATTATTATATCTACCTTCATCTAATGCTAATGCAGAAATTTGTTTATGGTCCTCATATGTAAAGTCTTGGTGAATTTCATCTGATAATACAAGCACATCATATTTTTCGCAAATTTCAAATACTCTTCTCTGCTCTTCTAATGTCCAAACTCTTCCGACTGGATTATGAGGTGAGCAATGAATATATAATTTAACATCATTTTTTCTAATTTCTTTTTCAAAAGTTTCAAAATCTATCTTGAATTTACCGTCTTCTTCTAGTAATGGAGACTCTACTAATTTTCTACCACTATTTCTAATAGAATTAGCAAAAGGATAGTATACAGGTGGCATTATAATAACCGCATCTTCTTTTCTAGTATACGCTTGAATCACCCATAATATAGCTTGAACTATCCCCGGAGCAAATCTTATCCATTGTTTATCTACTTCAAAATTGTATTTTTCTTTATGCCAGTTTTTATATTCATTATAATAACTTTCTGGCAATTTAGTATAACCAAACACTCCATGTGCAACACGTTCACTCAACGCTTCTCTAATACTTTCGGGAGTTTTAAATTCCATATCAGCTACCCATAAAGCTAGTAATTCAGAATCACCAAATCGTTCTTCCAAAGCATCCCATTTTAAACTATTTGTATTTCTTCTTTCAACATAGTATTTCTTTACAAATTCTTCTACTCTAGTCATTTTTCTCCCCCTACACTTCTAATGCTCTTAGAAAATCTTCAACTAAATCTTCAGCATCTTCTACACCTACAGAAATTCTTAGTAAATCTGGAGTAAGTCCATAAGATAAACGTAGTTCCTCTGGAATATCAAAATGAGTTTGAGTAGTAGGATAAGTTACTAATGTTTCTACACCACCTAAACTCTCAGCAAAAGTAGCAACTCTTAATGAACGTAAAAATTTATCAATTTTAGTAGCATCATTTAATTTGAAACTAAGCATAGCTCCTTTTTTCGGATATAATACTTCTTTCACCTCTGGATGTTTCGCTAATTCTTCAGCTAATTTTTTTGCATTTTTTTCTTGTTGATTAAAACGAAGTGGCAATGTTTTTAAACTTCTAACAAATAACCAGCTATCAAATGCCGATAATACAGCACCAGTCGTATTAGAAATCCACGCCAATCTCTCTCCTATTTGTTCATCATTTGTGATCACAGCACCAGCAAGTATATCGTTGTGACCTGTTAAATATTTAGTTGCAGAATGAACAACAATATCTGCTCCTAATGTTAACGGTTTTTGTCTTAATGGTGTTAATAAAGTATTATCAACAATTAATAACGCATTTTTTGACTTAGAAATTTGAGCAACTCTCTCTATATCAACTTCTTGCATTAATGGATTAGTTGGAGTTTCTATAAATACCGCTTTTGTATTATCTGTAATTTTATCTTCAAGATCTTTTTCATCTGTGAAATAAATAAATTTCTGAGCACCTTTACGTTCTAACTCATCAAAGTATCTAAAACTTCCCCCATATAAATCTCTAGACACTAAGAATTCACTATTTAAATCAAATAGTTCAAAAACTAGTTGAATAGCACTCATCCCTGAACTAGTCGCTATCGCACGACACCCTTCTTCAAGTTCACATAAACCTTCCTCTAAAATAGTACGAGTTGGATTTTTAGTTCTCGTATAATCATATCCTGTACTTTCTCCTAATCCAGGGTGAGCATAAGCTGTTGATAAATATATCGGCGTCACTATTGCTCCAGTTACCTTATCCGTCCTATTTCCTAATTGTGCTAATTTAGTTTCTATTTTCTTCATTAAACAATACCTCATTTTATTTTTCTATTTTAACAATATTATTATATCACTATATCAAATTATAATAAACTAATTTATCTGAATTTTTTGTTTTTTTGTGAATATTTTTCAACTAACTAACTTTAATTATCTGAAACAAAAAAGGGAGTGACTCAAAAATCGTGATTTCATAGAAATCGATTTTGTCGAGTCACCCCCGCACAGTTTATTAGATATCTAAAAAGCTTTTATAAAGCGAATTTAGATATCAATAAACCACTGCGTCTATAAGTTTTCATATACACCTTGTTAAAATTTAGGACTTTTGGGTCAGCCCTTTTACTTAATTCTTACTTCTTTTTAAAAAACACAATACCCGTCATTAGTTGCCATAAGGTTATTGGATAAACAGTCATTCTTTCGTAAATAGCAACAACATCAGAGAGATTGTTGTTAATTGCATTATTCATAAAACCTGCACTAATTAAGCCGATAATCCCTAACACTATAGATACAACAGCGTATTTTTTATTCTCTCTAAATAATGCTACTCCACTTAATAAAGCTGTAAAATTTCCACCTGAAAACGATAATCTCGCACCTAAACCATGAAGCCCATCTTCACTCGGAACACCACCTTGATATAATCCTACCAATACACTTCCAATAGCAAAAACTAACGGAGTTAGTATCAATAGAGTACCTAGTTTTCTAACTCTTACTTTTTCAAATATCAGTAAATAGTAAGCAATAAGAAACACTATACCTGTTACAACAAAGTCAATATTCATAAGAATAGCTAATTTTGAAAATCCATTTGGAACTCCATCAACTACTAGGTACGGGTAAACTCCTAGTGAACTAATAAAATGCTTTGAATATACTTCTCCCAAAGGAAAACCAGTACCCATTGCTGCGATAAATTCACCTAATAAGTAGATTATACCATTTAAAATAAATAACAAAGCTCCAACATGAATGGTATTATTTTTATTATCCATTAATAATCTCCTAACAATAATAATTGTATTCTATTCTAACATTATTATATAAAACTTACCTAATATTTTTTTAATTCAGCTCATCAATTAATTTATTAATAAAAAGATCTAGTATAATATACTTATCCATATACGAAGATTTTAATAACTTATCATAGTCAGCTGATAAAATCAATGTTTTCATAATTTTATCAACACTATAATTTCTGATCCCTTGAGCTGCCAACTGCACTCTATACGGATGAACGCCTAATTCCTTAGCTATATCTTTTTGTGAATAATGTTCATTTAGAAGTACTTTCACCTTATAACATATTCTTAATTGACCGCTAATTAAAGATAGCAAGAATATTGGCTCTTCTTTTTTTAAAACTAATGAATTAAACACGACTCTCAATTTAGCATAATTTTTCCCAAACAATTCATTGGTTAAGCTGAAAACATCATACTCTAAACTTCTAGTTGCTAATAATTCTATATCTCCTCGCGTTATTATCTTCTTATCATCACAATATAAAAGGAGTTTTTCAAGTTCTTTTTTTATATTAGCAAAATCCAAACGAGTGTAATTCACTAGAAATTCTGCATCAACTTTAGAAATTTTCACATCGTGCTTTGCTACTGTTTTTACAATATACTCTGATATTTCCTTCTCATTAAAGTTAGAAAATTCTTTAACTTCTCCTGCTTCTTTAATCTTCTTTATTAATTTCTTTCTACTATCAATCTTATCCAATATTTTTAAAATCAACACAACGTCTTCATTAATATTCTCTAAATAATTCATCAATATATCCACGTTATGTTCTACTTTAATTTTTTTAGGTTTCGCTAATAAAAAATTACAATTCTCAGCAACGACAACTTTCTCATTCCCAAATAATCCACTACTTCTACATTCATAGACTAAAGTTTCTATAGTATTTTCATGCATATTAATTTTTACATAATTAAATTCATCTAGTTCTTTAAGATATTTTTTCGCTATACTTTTCTCATAATCATTAATAGCTTCAAAATTTTCTCCATATATCACATAGATATTTTTCATCAATCATCTACCTCAATCTCAAATTCTCTGTCCTGATTTTTCACCTTTACTTTTTTATTATAATAATAAACAGAAGTATTACCAAATTTCATCTCAGTTCCATTATTCAAAACGATATACTCTACTTTTTTATATTGAGCTATATCTTTTAATTCTAATAATTTTTTAGTCACACTATCTACTACTATAATCTTATTCACTAAGTTATTTGCTAATAAATTTGTCGCATATTCACTTTTATTTTTCTTAGATGAAGTAAGTAGTAAATAATTGAATCTATCCTTACCTTCATAGTTCAAGAGTGAATCATATTCACTCATTATATCATATTCTCTATCTTTTTTTCTGTAATCTGTATAAAAATTTTTTATATTACTAGATGTATTTATTATCATATTATTACTATTTTCTCTAATATAATAAATATTTTCTTTTCCTATTTTTAGCTCCTCTATATATTCTTTAGGTATATAACTCGAAATAATTAGTATTATAGCAACTGTCAAAACTCCGATTGCAGCTTTTGAATATTTTAATCTATTCAATTCAGTCATAATATATACAACTACTATAAAAATAACAATAATTATAAAAATACTTTGTTTTCCAATTCTTAGTGGTTTTATATATAAGAATATTTCTTGAAGTTTATCAAAAATACTAAAGGTAAAATTCAATAACGGTCTACACATAATATTAAATATAGGTACACTTAATAAAAATATTATATAACTTATCAATACTAATGGAAATAGTATTATACTAAATATTGGCACTAAAACTATATTACTTAGTACGGAAATATAAACAATAGTATGAAAATTATAAAGTAATATCGGTATACTTGCCAATGTAGAAATAATACTAATTCTCAAAGACATATGTAGTTTATTTCTAGAGGTTTTAATATAACTTTCTGACATCAATAAACTAAATGTTATAAAAAATGATAATTGAAAACCAATATTAAAAGTATACAACGGATTATAAAATAATAAGATTAAAAATGTAAGCAGTAAACTATCCAATTTATCAATACTTTTTCTTCTGAAAATTATATAGAATATAATCATAAAACCTGCTCTGAGAACAGATGCACTAGCCCCACTTAATAACATATATAACGGAATTATAATTAAGATTATTTTTTCTATATAATCAACACTTACTTTAAGTTTTAATAAAATAAAATATATTAATGATATTAGTACCCCAATATGTAAGCCAGAAATTGCTAATAAATGACTAGTACCTAAGTTTTTAAAAGAACTAATTTCATCTCTCAACAAATAACTTTTATCTCCAAAAATTAAAGCTTGAAAATATCCACTTTTATCAAAAGTAAGATTTTCATCTATTTTCAAGGCCATTCTATTCCTAAAGGTTTTGAATTTAAAAAGAAGAGAATCTAAATGCTTAACCTCAGATATTTCATTAATAGAAACTTTTTTAAAGATTCCTCTATTCTCGTTATACTTTTTATAATCAAACGAATAAAAATTAGTTTTACTTGGAACATCTTCTATATTAGCAACTACAGATAATTTTCCTCCCCAAAATTTTTCTTTAAAAAAATTCTTCTCTTCTTCACTCTTAATTTTATAGTTTATTAGTACCTCCTCATTTCCAATACGTCCAATTCCCGACATATAATTTCCATTTACATTTAATTTATCAGAAATCACTAGTTCTAAATTATTATTTTCAACATTTTTCAAATGAGAAATATTAGTTTTTTGTTCATATGCTCCACGAATAAAAAAAGCTAAGAAGACTATTAAACAAATAATAGTTTTCCTAGCATTAAGATTTTTATTTTTCCAAGTTATTAGTAGAAAAATAACAATACATAGCATAGATATCATTAAATTATGATTTAATAATATCGCCCCTAATGCTAGTAAAGAAAGCTGTAAGTATATCATTACTATTTATCTAGTAACCTTTCTACTACATTATTTACATCGTAATCTATTTTTCTTACGACAACACCTGATTTTTCTAATAACTCTCGAGCATATTCATTATTTCTATAATCATTTGCATAGCAAATTTCTTTTATCCCTGCTTGAATTATAGATTTTGTACAATTCAAACATGGAAAGTGTGTAACATAGATTGTTGCACCTTCAGTTCCAACACCGAATTTAGAACATTGTAAAATAGCATTTATTTCGGCATGGATTGTTCTGACACAATGCCCTTCCACTACTTTACAACCAACATCTATGCAATGTTCATCACCTTTAATTGAACCATTATAACCACCTGAAACTATTCGTTTATCTTTGACTATTGTCGCCCCAACAGATAACCTACTGCAAGTCGATCTAAGTGAAAGCAGGTGACTTTGAGCCATAAAGTACTCATCCCAACTAATTCTTTGCATAACTATACCTCTATTTTATCTTTAATTTTCTCAAAAGTAGCTTTTCCTATTCCTCGTACTTTTGTTATATCTTCTTTCTTTTTAAAATCCCCATTTTTTTCTCTAAATGAAATAATTGCTTCAGCCTTAGTTTTTCCAACTCCTGAGATTTTCATAAGTTGTTCTTTATTGGCAGTATTAATATTAATTACATCTCCATTTGATGTACTTGAACTACCATCAGAAATTTGTTTTGGTTTCTCTCCATTTTTAAGAACGTAAATAACCATCTGATCTTTAACTTTTTGACTTAAATTCAAAGTGGAAGTATCTGCGTCTTCTAATATACCACCAGCTTCTTCAATTAAATCTTTTACCCTTTTATCTTTCGTTGTTTCAAATACCCCAGGGTGTTTAACCGCCCCTTTTACATCAACAAAAATTTTGGAATCTTGTTCTTCTTTTTTGTCATCCTTACTCACTTCTGAGTTTTGAGAATTAGAAAAGGTTACATCATTATAATCTTCTGTTTTATCATGACCAAAATACAAAAGTCCTCCGATTATAACAAGTAAACTACAGAGTAATGCCAAAACAATTGCCTTAACATTTTGTTTTAAAAATAAAACAACATCTTCTTTATTAATATTCATATTTCTCCCCCCTAGTACTAATATTATATCATTAAATTTATTATAATAATACTGAAAACTGAATCTTCTTATTATTTATAATTTATGCTATACTAAGATAGAAATAAACATTATCATAAAATAGATAGGAGAGTCACTATGGCTAACTAAATGAATTTATTAAATTGGACATTCTTCAGAGAAGTTGCTATCCCGCAAGATATTGCAAACTTATTGATAAACGGTGAACAGCCTGTTGCAGCATTTGCGACAATAAGGGACGTTGCTGTATTTACAGATAAAAGACTTATTGTAAAAGACGCCCAAGGACTTACAGGAAAAAAAATAGAAATCTATTCCCTTCCATACTCTTCAATATTAATGTGGTCAACTGAAAATTCAGGTAAAATCTTCGATTTAAATGCCGAAGTAGAGCTTTGGACTAAAGTTGGAAAAATTAAAATTAATCTAAGAAAAGATATCGATATTCGTAGATTTGATACGTTACTCGCTCAATATATACTATAGTCTTATAACTTAGAAATAAAAACTAAAAATCCTAAAAATTAGAGATTTCCTCTAACTTTTAGGATTTTATTAAATATTACAGTTGAAGTTTTTTACCATCTTTATATACTTCATCGATAATCGCTCCACCTAAGCAAACATCTCCATCATAAAAGACAACTGCCTGTCCAGGAGTCACAGCACGTACTGGCTCTTTATAGACAACTTTTACTTTGTTATCCTCTAATACTTCTACTTCTACTTCAGTATCTGGTTGACGATATCTGAATTTTGCAGTACATGTGAATTTATTAGGTTGTGGATTTTTCGTTGTAAATGATAGTGAACTTGCTAATAAGCTATCTGAATATAGTTTTTCATTGTGGAATCCTTGGCAAACATACAGTACATTATTTTCAAGATCTTTACCACATGCAAACCATGCTTCACCTTCTGTATCTTTAGTTCCACCAATACCTAAACCATGACGTTGACCGATTGTATAGTGCATTAAACCGATGTGTTCTCCACGGACATTACCATCTAAGTCCACCATTTTACCACCTTGAGCTGGTAGGTATTGAGATAAAAATTCTCTAAAGTTTTTCTCACCGATGAAACAAATACCTGTTGAGTCTTTTTTCTTCGCTGTAGCAAGACCCGCTTCTTCTGCAATCTTACGAACATCTTTTTTCTCTAGTTCTCCTACAGGGAATAAAATATTTTTAATTTGGTGTTGTTTCAATTGAGATAAGAAATACGTTTGATCTTTATTATTATCAACACCACGTAACATTAAACGTTCTCCATCAACATCTTTAACTCGCGCATAGTGTCCTGTTGCTACATAATCAGCACCTAAATCTTCTGCGTATTCTAAGAAAACTTTAAATTTAATTTCTTTATTACACATAATATCTGGGTTAGGTGTACGACCTTTTTTGTATTCATCTAAGAAGTAAGTAAATACTTTGTCCCAATATTCTTTTTCAAAATTAATAGAGTAATAAGGAATATCTAATTGTTCACATACTTTAATTACATCTTCGTAATCTTTTTCCGCAAGACAAACTCCTCTGTCATCTTTTTCTTCCCAGTTTTTCATGAAAACACCGATAACATCATATCCTTGTTGTTTTAGAAGATATGCTGTTACAGATGAATCAACTCCACCACTCATTCCAACTACTACTTTTTTGTTGCTATTCATTATTAGTTCCTTTCTTTTATTCTTTTCTCTAAAGTTACAATCTTCTCTATAACTTCATCAATTAACTCTCTGCTAGTGTCAAAACCTACACTAATTCTAACAGAATTCGCAGCACGTTCAATATTGTACATTTCTGTAATTATACGACTTCCTTTAATATTTCCTGAACTACAAGCAGATCCACCAGAAATATAAATATCACGCGCATCTAGATACGTAATAAGTCGTTGTGCTTCAATATTTTTAAAATAAATATTCAATATATTCGGCAATGAATTCTCTATAGATCCGTTTACTTCAAATTCAACTTCACTTTTCTCAAGTTCAGAAATAAAGTAATTTTTCAATTCTCTAAGAGCTGGAATTGAATTCAATGTCTCTGACAAACAGTCATTAAGAACCAGTATCCCTAATAAATCAGTCGTCCCAGAACGAAGACCATTTTCCTGACCCCCACCTAAAAGTAGTGGTTCAACATCTCCATCTTTTGCGTATAAAAATCCAAAATTATTAAGCGAACCAATTTTATGAGCTGATGCTGAAGCAAAATCTAATCCTAATTCTTTCACATCAATTTCAACTTTACCTAATGCTTGAACAATATCACTATGCAATAGTATATTTTTATCCGAAATAAGTTCTGAAACCTCTTTTATAGGATTTAATACCCCTGTTTCATTATTTGCTAACATAATTGAAATTAATACCGTCTTAGAATTAATCTTTTCTTTTAATTCCTCTAGTGATATAGCCCCACTTTCATCTACTGATAATTCATGAACCTTAAATCCAAATCTTTCAAGTCTCTTAGCACTAGCTTTAACAGATGGATGTTCTATAGATGTAATTATTATTTCTCCAGTTTCAAATCTATTTAATACGTGATTAAAAACTGTATTATTACTTTCAGTACCACCTGAATTAAAAATTATTTCATTACTGCTTGCATTTAGAGTATTAGCTATTTTTTCGCGTCCTTCACGAACTAGCCTATCATTTTTCTTTCCTAGAGTATGGCCACTACTTGGATTAGCATAGATTTCTTTTAGTATATTCATATTCTTTTCTATGATATCAAAATGTTTTCTTGATGTTGCTGCGTAATCTAAATAAATATTCGCCATATCATCGCCTCCTAATATTAATCATATTATATTTTAACATAAATAATGGTCAAATAAAATCAATACCACTTTGTAACATAGAAATTCATAAGTTATAAAAATTATTAATCCCTTTCTTATCAATATAGAAAGGGACTAATATTAATATTATTTGATTTTTTCTCTTAGTTTACTTATGACTATTATTAATATTGCCAATACTCCTGAAACATACAACAATATATTTTGTTCCTCTAAAATAGGAGTATTAATCACTCGTGGTTGAGTGTATACTAAATAACAAAATGTCATTGGATAAAATAGAAGTTTTGCAGATCTTGTAGCACTAACTTTCTTTAATACTCTAACACTACTTACAATCGGAACAGTTATCAGAATATACATCCAATCAATTGGTAGTTTTCCGAAAAAGTAGGCAGGTATGATACAAATAAAACTTATGAAAGCTATTATTTTAAAGATTATTGTATATACTGTATACATAAAATCCGCAGAATTTTTTAATTTAAATAAGCCATTAACAATAATTAAAATAAAAATATAAGTACCTATAGTAAGTTTAATTTCATTACTAATATTGTAGTTAGACCCTTGTGTAATAAATGTAGAAATATTCATATATAAGTACATTATTATAATCGGAATATATGTCCAAACATACGCTAGGAATTTACTATTTTCAAAATATGGTACTTCCCATTCCCAGATGTACTGTCTATCAATTACTTCAAGAATAAGGGCATCTAAAAATGTTCCTGCTATTAAATTAAAAAGAACATCTTCAAAATTTCCTCGTGCTAACATTAGCATTATAAAATTAACGATTACAAACAATCCGACTCCCAAGAAACCTGCAAAATATAACACTATCATTGCTGGTGTATTTTTAGAAGCACTCTGTCCGTATCTATTAAGATATTCTGTATTTTCTACTACCAAATAATTATAAATATTTGAAATACTTGAATTATCTTGTTTATTTTTTAATATCCCAGCCAACAGCGATCTTACTGGGAAAAATTCAATTTTTGTAAAATCTATATTGCAAATTTCTATCCAAAAATCATCATTCATTTCTGAATCCTTAGAAACTATTTTTGACAGTTCTCGCATACTTTTTAAATCATTAACGTTTTCTTTCAACTTATCGACTAAAAGTAATGCTTGTCTACGACTTTCTTCTAGTTTTTCTTCACTAATTTTATTCACTCTTCAACTCTCCTATTCCTTAATAGTTATTTAAAAAAATAATTTTCAACATCTTCTAACATTTTTAATCCTAACTCCTCAAATTCTTTATCTTTAACACGTTTGGTATAATTTAAAATACCTAATGCCGAGATAAAAATCATGCAGTACTCTAGTTCCTCAGAAAGAACTTCCTCATTTGAATGTTCATAATAATAATTTAAAAATAGCTCTTTTTTAAATTTATCATTATCTAAATCTTGATAAAAATATTTAATGAAATCTAAATAATAACTAGCATATTTAACTCTTTCGAAATCTATTAATACTAAATTATCGTCTTTTCTCATAATATTTCTAAGACCAAAATCCCCATGAATTAAAACTAGTGTTTTTTCATACTCTTCATCTAATTTACTAATATTTTTTAGAAACTTAGAATGAAGCTCACTTATTTCAGTATATTCTTTTCTATCAGCCACTCTATATACATTTTTTTCTAGAACTTTTTCCAATGAAATTTCTTTATCATTTTCAATTGAGAGCCAATTTCCTCTATGAAAATCAGATATTAACACTGCTATTTTTATTATATCTTCATTATTTATACTTTCCTTATTTAGTGGAGCAAAATCTTCATATTTCAATACTAGTGCAGAATACTTAGGAAAATCTAATAAAAAATTACCTTTATTTCTTAAAACTTTATACTCTAGTTTATATTTTAATGGATCTTTAAAAATTTTAACGAATACTCGTTGTCCTAATCTTTTAGAAAATCCTATAAAATGTGTATTTTCAGAAATATGATTTATTTGTTGTAAATTAGTATCTAATAATTCTTCAAGTTGTCTTTTCATAATTACACCAAAACATTTATAAAAAAGGAGTGACTCAAAAATCATGATTTAAAGAAATCAATTTTGTCGAGTCAGTTCCCTTCTAATGTTTATCCTCTAACTTCTTCTAAGTCTAACGTTGACTTCGCATTTAGCGTTAACGGATTAGAAAATATATTATTTTTATAATAATAGTATCCTACCGCTCCCATCATCGCCGCATTATCACTACAATAACTCATTTTTGGAATAAGTACTTTTACTCCTAATTGTTGTTCTAGATCTAAGACTTGCTTACGAAGTTCGCTATTACCTGCAACCCCACCTGCTAAAATCAACTGTTTAACACCTAGATTCGCAATAGCTTTCTTAGTTTTTACGATTAAAACTTCTACTACCGCCGTTTGGAAACTGCAAGCTAAATCTTCAGGTACGATCTCCTCACCGCGTTGTTTTGCATTATGTACAAAGTTAATCACCGCTGACTTCATACCTGAAAAACTAAAATTATAATCGTCACTATCAATCATTGCACGAGGGAATTTATACTTATCTTCACCCAACTTGGCTAGTTTGTCTACTTTAGGACCTCCTGGGTACTCAAGATTTAACTGTCTTGCTACCTTATCGTACGCTTCACCTACAGCATCGTCATGAGTAGAACCGATTATTTCAAAATCAAGTTCATCTTTTAAATAAACTAGTTCTGTATGTCCCCCGCTAACAACAAGAGCTAATGATGGATAAACTATATCATGATCTATATTACTAGCATAAATATGTCCTGCAATATGATGTGCACCTATTAATGGTTTATCTAAAGCATAACTTAATGTTTTCGCAACATTAACACCAACTAGTAATGAACCTATTAATCCAGGCCCTTGTGTTACACAAATTGCATCTATATCGTTCAAAGTAATTTGGGCTTCTTCCAAAGCTTCTTCAACAATCTGCATCACTACTTCTATATGTTGTCTACTCGCTATTTCAGGAACTACCCCACCAAATTGTTTATGTGTTTCAATTTGACTACTCACGATATTCGATAGTACTTCTTTTCCATTTTCAACTACAGCTACACTAGTTTCATCACAACTTGTTTCTATAGCTAAAATAGTTACTTTTTCTAAATTTTTATATTCTTTCATTACTAAAATCCCTTACCATTACAAAAGCATTTTCTCCATTGTTTTTGTAATAATTTTTTCTCATATCGACTGTTGTGAATCCAGATTTTTCATAAACAGTTATCGCAGGCATGTTACTTACACGAACTTCAACAATTGCTTTTTTTACACCTTTTAGTTTTAAAAGTTGCATTACATAAGTGAAGAAAATTTGTCCTAATTTTTTATTTTGATGCGGTTTGTCAATAACTATCTTATTAACTTGATATTCATCAGCAACAAGCCAACCACCACAGAATCCAATAATTTTACCATCATTAAATAATCCGTAATACTCTGCGTTCTCATGTTCCAGCTCAGACTTAAACATTTCTTTTGTCCATGCATCTTCAAAATTATCTACATCTATTCTTGATAATACGTCTAAATCATTTACATCAACTTTATTTATTTTTATCATTTTCAAGTTCCCTTTCTGCTTCAGTTTTTCTTAAGTATTGTGGTTTCATATTATAACAATCCACATCTTCTAATGAATCATAAATTTTAAAAACATTAGCCGCACGAACCATGTCATTATTTTTTGAACCTTCTAAAAGAGAATCATTTAACTTTTCTATATCTTTACTAATATAAACAAATTCATCACTTTGAGATGATAAAAAGTTATTAATTTCTTCAAGAGAGTAGTATCCTTCTTCCAGTACCTCTACTAATTTTCCTTCTTCATTTTTATAAATTGCACCAAAAACATTTCCTCGACGTGCATCAATAAATGGAACTAGTAATTTGTTGCTATCAAATTCTAACAAAGCTTGTAACTTTAAAGAAGATACTTTCTTCAATCTAATATTAAGTGTATAAGATAAAGTTTTACAAACAGCAGCGACTACACGAATTGCTGTATACGAACCTGGCCCTTCACTTGATATAATTTCAGTTAAATCCGTTTTTTTCTTATCTGCTTCTTTTAAACAATTATCGATTTCTTCTAAAATCACTGCTGATAAATTATTACTACATACAAAGTTTTTTTCAGCTAATACTGTTTCATTATCAAAGCATGCAATTGAACATACTCCATTAGAAGCTTCCACTATTAAACTTACCAATTTTCACGAATCCTTTCTTCAATTTTTTTATATTCACCACTAGAAATAATTTCAACTTCTCTGTAATCTTCTACTAAGCGAATATTGAAAATTAATCTTTCATTCGGTAAGAATTCTTCAATAAATTCTCCCCATTCGATAATACTAACATTATCTTCAAAGAAAATATCTTCAAATCCTAAATCTTCATCGCTATCTTCTAAACGATAAGCATCAATATGATATAATTTTCCATTAGGATATTTATATTCTTTCATTATATTAAAAGTTGGTGAATTAACTACACTTTTTACTCCTAAATATTCTGCTAAATATTTCGTAAATGTTGTTTTACCTGCGGCTAGATCACCATTTAACAAAAGTACTAATCTATCTTCTATACCTTCACTAACAATTTTCGCTAAACGTTTAGTATCTTCTAAATCTCTTATAACTATTTTTAACATTGTTAATCCTTCTAAATTTTTAATTTATTTACCATCTACTATAATACCATATTTACCAGTATATTCCAACAACTAACAGCGTAATTATTGGCACAAAATAACGCCAAGACATCTCTATCTTAGCGTTATTGTGACTCATATAATTTGTTGTTAAATCAAATATTATTTTACTACTCTTACTCTTGAAGTTCTTTCAATTGGTGCAGCTTCTTGTAATTTTTCACCAAATGGCATTTGAGCACGTAGTACTAAGTTAGCTGGAATATCCCATTCTGCAGCTACTTTTTCATCAATTACTGGGTTATAGTGTTGAATGTTAGCTCCGACTCCAGCTTCTGCTAATGCATTCCAAACTGCAAATGATGCAATCCCTGTTGATTGTTCTGACCATATTGGGAAATTATCAGCATATGATGGAAATTGTTCTTGAAGACCTTTCACTACATCGTGATCTTCGAAGAATAAAATTGTTCCGTAAGCTGCAGCAAAACTATCGATTTTTCCTTTAGTAGCTGCTTTAGCTTCTTCATTTGGTAAGAATTTTTCTAATTCTCCAAAAGTAATATCCCAAAGTTTTTGGTGATTTTCTCCTAATAATACTACAGCGTGTGCAGTTTGTGAATTAAATGCACTTGGTGAATACTTAACTGCATTATCAATAATTTCTAATGCTTCTTGTTCTGAAATTGGTAAGTTTTTACCTAACGCATATACACTTCTTCTATTTTGATATAAACTTTTTGCTTCTGTCATTATTATGTCCTCCGTTTTTTAGCTATTGCTAAACTTTATTATTTGCTTTATAATTGTTATATATATTATTATAATATTTACCCAAAAAATAACAAGTACGTTTTTTTACAATAGTAAGTATCTTATTAGATAGAATTGTATAATATCAACGAAATTTTAAGGAGATTTTTTATGGAACAACAAGAACCTTTTGGAAAATGCCCCTTTTTTACAACTCAAAAAATATTATCTGGAAAATGGACAATTCTTATTCTTCATCTTCTAGAAGATAAAAGTGTTAGATTTAATGAGTTACAAAGATCACTAGGGACAATTACTCAAGCAACATTGACAAAACAATTAAAACAATTAGAACAAGATGGATTAATAAATCGTAAAGTTTATGCCCAAATACCACCAAAAGTTGAATACAGCCTAACGGATATTGGTAAAAAATTTCAAACTGTACTAAATGAATTAGAAATTTGGGGGAATGATTACATCGATTACTTAAAAGAAACTAGAGAAGCTGTGTAAAGTTATGGATAAGCTAAATGAAATTAAAACAAAACTTCATTTTCTTTCAAGTGAACAATTAGATATTATTCACAGACTTATTTCTTCTTGGAATATTAAGGACAATAAAATTCAAACAGATGAAAATCTAGTTAAGAAAATTTATGAAAGTACAATATCACCTATAGAAGATCCACTAAAGAATTATTCAAAAGAAGAACTCTTAGAAGAATATGGAGTATTATTTTATAATCAACAGAATATTGCAGATTCAAATTTCGGAGAAGTTTCAATAGAATATAATTACGATGATAGTGATGATATAACTTCTCCATTTATTAATAACTCTATTCAAACTAAGGACTTTCACATTGAAGAATACGCAAATAACAATATTAAAATAGATAATTTTATTTCTGAATCTTCTGATACTGATACAAAGACTACCACATTGAGCATTGAAGTCGATGACTTCGATCCCTTATTTCCAGATACAGATTTCGATTCATTAACTGGCCTTAATAAAAGCAAATATGATGATTTAGACTTTTCAGCGTTAATATCGAAGAAACCCAAATAAATATTATTTTCAAAAGATGGGAGTGACTCAAAAATCGTGATTTCGGAGAAATCGATTTTGTCGAGTCACCCTCGCACAGTTTATTAGATATCTAAAAAGCTTCTATAAAGCGAATTTAGATATCAATAAACCACTGCGTCTATGAGTTTTTATATAAACTTTTAAAAAATTTAGGATTTTTGGGTTAGATCCGTTTTTTTTTTTATTTTATATACAACTAATTTAAAAAGAGAAGCAGATTTTTCTGCTTCTCTTTTAACTTTTAGAAGAAATTATTTTTCTTTACGTCTTTTCATTGCTGATAAAGCTATACCTAAAATTGCTAATCCATAGCCAGCTATAGAATTACTTTCTATCCCAGTGTTAGGAAGTTTTTCAACTTTAGCTTTTTTAGAATTGTTATTTGAAGTAACAATATCTTGAGGTTTATCATTTGATTCACCATTTCTTATATTGTTATTTTCATTTTCTCTATCATCAGTACCATAATTATCATTATGATAATTATTATTACCGTTATTATTATTATTATTATTATTGTTGTTGTTGTTATCCGTATTATTCGGATTTGTGTTATTTTCTGGAACACGTTGTTTTTCGATTACTTTTACGGGAACATTAACTATAACTTTTTGTCCATTTGGTAATTCTATCTCTACTGGTACCGCTGTTTTTTCACCTGGTGTTGTAGTTGTTGGAATTTCTCCTACTTTTGTGATTTTCCATCCTTCTGGAAGATCTACATGTTTTTTAACATCATCTTGAGTTATTGGAGTTCCTACTTCTACAACAATTGGTGTTACGTTTGGTGTTACAATTACTGGTACATCTACCTTAACTTTTCGTCCATCTGGCAATTCTATCTCTACAGTTACTGAAGGTTTATTACCTGGTGTTGTAGTTGTTGGAATTTCTCCTACTTTTGTAATTTTCCATCCTTCAGGAAGATCTACATGTTTCTTAACATCATCTTGAGTTATCGGAGTTCCTACTTTCACAACTATAGGAGTAGTTTTTGGTGTTACAATTACTGGCACTTTTACTGTAACACGTTTACCTCCTGGTAATTCAATAACTACAGGTATACTTGGGCGTTCACCTGGAACGTCTGTTGAAGGTTTATCACCGATACTTATAACTTTTCCACCTTTTGGAATTTTCACATGTTTTTCAACTTCTTCATTAGTAATAGGTTCCCCTAGTTTCTTAACAATATCTTTTATTGGCGTAACGTTTACCGGTACTTCTACTTCTATTTGTTTTCCGTTAGGAAGTTCAATTTTCACTTTAACAGTACCTTTATCTCCTGGGGTATTAACTTTTGGAATTTCTCCTACTCCAATAATTTTTCCACCTTCTGGGACTTTAACATGTTTTTCTATATCCTCTTTAGTTAGTGGTGTATCTGTAACAGGAGTTTCAATTCCAGTTGCAGGAGTTACAGTTATAGGCACTTCCACTGTGATTACTTTTCCATTTGGTAATTCTACTGTTACTTTCACCGGAGTTTTCTTACCTGGTGTTGTTAAATCTGGAATGTTTTCTACTTTCGTTACTTTTCCACCTTCTGGTATTGTTATTCCTTTTGTATAATCCTCTGGTTGTAACGGTGTTTTTGTAACTGGAATTTCTAAACCTTTGACAGGTGTTACATTTACTGGTACTTCTACTATGATTACTTTTCCATTTGGTAATTCAATAGTTACTTTCACTGGAGTTTTCTTACCTGGTGTTGTTAAGTCTGGAATATT